>NZ_JBNPVS010000009.1:0-247967 GCF_050434225.1 Paraburkholderia sp. GAS32
CCACTTAGCATTAGCGGTTTGAGCTGCTTTCTCTTGCCTACTTCTCTTTGCAGCCGGCAAAGAGAAGTAGGTGCCGCCCCGCACAGGGGCAACGCTAATAGACCACTAACAAATCAAGGAAAGGCCAAAGCCCTAAGAACACAGACAGGAAGCGCCGCGCAGGCAACCAAACAAGCGCCGCGAAGGCAAACCTAAACCGTCAATTCCGGCTAGCAATAGCCCGCCGATCACCAGCAGATCCAACTGCCGACGAAGAACCAGAATCCGCCGTCTGCGAAGACCCACTCCCCCATACAACGGAGTTGTCCACCGCATACAACCGGCAAGGCGCCGAACTCTGCTTCTGGCAATTCGCAATAGCAACCGACATCGGATTATCACCACCTTCCGCCCATGACCAGGCCCCCGAATCCGACACAGCAAACGCCCGGCTAGGATACTGATGCAAGAAGTTGCGATAACCATTACGTCCGGCTTCATCAACAAACGGAACAGAGTCGACTGCATCAACAGCAGCAAAACCGCTCGCCTTCGGCGCCGAAGGATCCTCGACCCGATACTGCACACCCGTAGGCATCCCAACGCGGGCAAGAAACGCCTCGACAGCAGGCCACCAGATCTGCACGCCATCGCGGTCGCCCACGAGCCGATGCGCGTCATTCTTGTAGTTGCCGAAATCCACCATCTTCGCGCTCGCGCCGTGCGCGGCAAACGCGGTATACATGCCGGCCACCAGCGGTGCGGTCCACACCGAATCGTTATCGCCGTACAACCACAGCGACGGCACCTTCGTTTTCTCGCCATACGTGCCAAATGCGCGCGTCAGGTTACCCTGCCAGTCGGCGCACGCGTCCTGCCGCAACCCGCCCGAAAAATTGATCAAGGCCCGCACGCCAGTCGCAGCTTCGGTGCCGTATGCCATCGTCGCGAGACCGCCGTGCGAGGTGCCGGCCACTACGATGTGCGTGGCATCCACGTACGGCTGCTTCGACATGAATTGGATCGTCGCGGCCACGTCGCCGGCCTGGCCGACGCCATTGCGTTCGACGTCGCAACCGTCCTGCTGATACGTGCCGTCCGAATGGCCGAAGCCCTGGCGGTTCGGCGCCACCACCACGTAGCCGCGGCGCACGAATTCGCGCGCGAACGGCCGCGGGTCGCTGCGTTCCTGCGTGCGCGGGTCGCCGGGAATCTTGCCGTGGTTGAAAACGATCATCGGAAACGGGCCTGCGCCGTCCGGTTTGTAGATCGTGGTTTCGAGTGTGACGGTGCCGGCAGCGTTAACCGGCACGCGGATGATCTGTTCGTTGAGGCCTGCGGTGGGTAGATAGACGTCGTCGTCGAGTGCGATTCGCGGCACGTGCGCGCGGGTGAGAGGTCCCGCCTGGGTGTCGGCGAGCGGCTCGGCATGCGCGAGTGCGACGGCGCACATCGCCGTTGCAAACGTCACCGCACACTTCGTCAGAACCTTGCTGAACACCATTGACGCACCTGCCTCAAAAACCTGCCCTTAACACCGTGACGTTTTGTCTGTCGAATGCTGTCGCTGACAATTGCCTTTCATCGGCGTTTTCGACAAACAAAAACACACTCGCGTACGTAGTGCGCCAAGCGCACGCACGCTGATCGAGATCGCACGGGATGAACCCAAACGGCCGACGCGACCCCACGCGCCGATGATGAGCGCCACACATGCTGCCCGGAACCGCTGCCGAACCCTTACCGGTGGGCTATCGACAGCTACCTGCGCATCTTGCGGAAGCGGTATGGACCTGTTCTCGCAACGTGGCGTCACAAACCTACGGCCTCATCCTGGCACGACAATTTTGTTTTGTGCAATAAAGGAGAACCCGCGACGGAATAATTGCCGGGTGCGGATCAGGATGCGTTCGTCCCCCCCAGAGGCTGCAAAGCGCCTGTCTCGCGGTGCTTGGCTGCACGAAGTAATTTGTCGAAATACGCGCGCTGTGGTGTCGAGCCAACACGAAAAAAAGGCCCTCGTTTGAGGGCCATATGTGATGACGGTGTTATTGCGCGCCGCTAAGCGGTGTAAGGCTTTCGAAGGTACGGCTTATTCGTTTACGTCACCGTCGACATAGCGCCAGCGTCCGTCCTCACCGCGTACGAAGCGGCTCAGTTCGTGCAACCGGTGGGCGCGGCCACCTACCTTGTATCGTGCGACGAATTCGACGGTCGCATGATCGGCGCTGGTTTCAGCGAAGGACTTGATCTGCAGTCCGAGCCAACGCGGTGCGTCGGGGGCGGCAGGGTTGGCGTCGAGATCCGCGGGGCAGGTGTGCGGCGCCCAGGTCGCGCGCAAATAATCCGTTGCGCCCACAACATACGCGCTGTAACGCGAGCGCATCAGTTCGAGCGCGCGCGGCGCTGTTTCACCGCCATCGATATAGCGGCCACAGCATTGCGCGAAGCGCGGTGGTTTGGCGCCGCTGCGCTGATCGGGCGCGGCGCCGCCGCAGGGGCAGTCGGACGGTCGTTGCATTGACAACAATGGCTTATTCATCAGACTTTCAGGCAAGACCACGGGCGATCAAAATTTTCTGGATGTCGCTGGTGCCTTCGTAGATCTGGCACACGCGCACATCGCGGTAGATGCGTTCGACGGGGAAGTCGCTCAGATAGCCGTAGCCGCCATGAATCTGCAATGCTGCCGAGCAGATGCGCTCGGCGGCTTCGGATGCAAACAGCTTGGCCATCGCGGCTTCGGTCAGGCAAGGCTGCCCGGCGTCTTTCAGCGAAGCCGCGTGCCAGATCAACTGGCGCGCGGCTTCGAGCTGGGTCGCCATATCGGCGAGGCGGAATTGCACGGCCTGGTGCGAAAACAGCGGCTGGCCGAAGCTCTCGCGCTCCTTCGCATACCCCAACGCCGCCTCGAACGCGGCGCGCGCCATGCCGACGCTTTGCGCCGCGATACCGATGCGCCCGCCTTCGAGCCCCGATAGCGCAATCCGATATCCTTCGCCTTCCGCGCCGATCAGGTTGGCGGCCGGCACGCGGCAATCTTCGAAAATAATCTGCGCGGTGTCCGACGAATGCTGACCGAGCTTTTCTTCGACTCGCGCGACGACGTACCCCTTCGTATCGGTGGGCACGATGAACGCGCTGATGCCGCGCTTGCCCGCCGCCTTGTCGGTCACGGCCATCACGATCGCGACGTTGCCGTTCTTGCCGCTCGTGATGAACTGTTTGACGCCGTTCAACACGTAGCTGTCGCCATCACGTGTCGCGGTGGTGCGCAGCGCGGAGGCGTCCGAACCCGCTTGCGGTTCGGTCAGGCAAAACGCGCCGAGCATCTCGCCGCGCGCGAGCGGCGTGAGCCAGTCGCGTTTCTGCGCGTCGTTGCCATAGGTCAGCAGAATGCTGCACACCGGACAGTTGTTGACCGAGATCGCGGTCGAGGTGCCGCCGTCGCCCGCTGCGATTTCTTCGAGGATCAGCGCGAGCGCCAACGCGTCCATGCCGGCGCCGCCGTATGCTTCGGGGACCAGCACGCCATACGCGCCGAGTTCGGCGAGCTGGCGATGCACGTCCTTCGGAAAGGTGCGCTCGCGGTCCCATTGCGCCGCGTGCGGCGTAACGGCTTCGCGGACAAACGTGCGCACCGCGTCGCGGACCATCAGATGATCCTGATCAAGCACCATGGCTCGGTCTCCTCATTAGTCTCCCCACCTGTCTCTTCGCCAATATCTTCACCATTCGAGCGCCGTGCCGTCGTATTGGTAGAAGCGACCGTTGAATGCTTCATGTGCTGCCGCGGCCTGCGCAAGCACTTCACGCATGCCCGTGACGCTGCGCGCCGGATCGATCGCCGCTTGCGCGCCACCCATATCGGTGCGCACCCAGCCAGGATGCAGCGAAATACAGGTTGCGCGCGTGGCGTCCAGTGAAGCGATCTTCAGCGCGTCGTTCAGCGCAGCCTTACTCGCCCGATACAGCCAGCCGGTCGTGCCGCTTGCGTCGCCGATGCTACCCATCTTGCTCGAGATCACCGCGAACACGCCGCCCGCTTCTTCGACGAGCGGCAGCAGGATCGGCATCAACTGCATCGGACCGCGCACGTTGGTATGCATGACCTGGTCGAAGTCTTCCGACGTAATCGTCTCGATGTCCTCGGTGCGTGGCCCGTACACGCCGGACACCAGCACCGCCGCGTCGAGCCGTTCGCCGTCGAGCTTCCAGCCGAGCGCGGCGATTTCTTCGGGTGCGGTGACGTCGAGTGAAAAGGTCTCCGCGCCGAGCGCCTTCAGCGCGTCGAGCGCGGCGCCGTCGCGCGCGGTGGCGAGCACGCGCCAGCCGCTCTTCATGTACTGCCGCACGAACTCCTGGCCGATGCCACGCGACGCACCGACGATCAACACTGTCTTCATCGAATCACCTCAAGCTTGCAAACGCCTGGTAACAGCGCGTCAAACCAGTTCAATGCCCATCGCGGTCGCTTCGCCGCCGCCGATACACAGCGTCGCGACACCGCGCTTCAGACCGCGATTTTTCAACGCCCCGATCAGCGTGACGAGAATCCGCGCGCCCGAAGCGCCGATCGGATGGCCGAGCGCGCAGGCGCCGCCGTTCACGTTGACCTTGTCGTGCGGCAGGTGATGTTCCTTCATCGCAGCCATCGTGACCACCGCGAACGCCTCGTTGACCTCGTAGAGATCCACTTCGTCGGCGCGCCAGCCGTTCTTCTCGAACAGCTTGCGAATCGCACCGACCGGTGCTGTGGTGAACTTCGCCGGTTCCTGAGCGAAGGTGGAGTGGCCGACCACACGAGCAAGCGGTTCGACGCCGAGACGCTTCGCGGTCGATTCACGCATCATCACGAGCGCCGCGGCGCCGTCGGAAATCGACGACGAGTTCGCCGCCGTCACCGTGCCGGTTTTGCTGAACGCGGGCTTGAGCGTCGGAATCTTGTCGAGGTTCGCCTTGAACGGCTGCTCGTCGTGATCGATGGTCACGTCGCCCTTGCGGCTTTCCACCTTCACCGGCGCGATTTCCCATGTGAACGAGCCGTCTTCATTCGCGCGCTTCGCACGATTCAGGGACTCGACGGCGAACGCATCCTGCGCTTCACGCGTGAAGTCGAACGAGGCCGCGCATTCCTCGGCGAAGGTGCCCATCAGACGGCCCTTTTCGTAGGCGTCTTCGAGGCCGTCGTAGAACATGTGGTCGATCACCTGGCCGTGGCCCATGCGCATGCCGTTACGTGCCTTGGGCAACAGATACGGCGCGTTCGTCATGCTTTCCATGCCGCCCGCGACGATCACGTCGACCGAGCCCGCGGCCAGCATGTCGTGCGCGAACATCGCCGCGCGCATGCCGGAGCCGCACATCTTGTTGACGGTCGTGCTGCCGGTGCTCAAAGGCAAACCGGCGCCGAGCGCGGCCTGACGCGCGGGCGCCTGGCCGAGGCCTGCGGGCAGCACGCAACCCATTACCACTTCGTCGATCTGCTCAGGCTTCAACCCGGCGCGTTGCACGGCGGCTTCGATTGCAACCGAGCCCAACTGCGGCGCGGTTAGCGTTGCGAAATCGCCCTGAAATGCCGCCATCGGCGTACGGGCCACACCTACGATTACGATCGGATCAGACTTTGTCTCGCTCATGTTTGTCTCACTCGTGTTTAAGCTGTTTGATCACACCTTCGACGATGGCCGGCACGTCGCCGAGCTGGGCCGCTTCGGCGGCCGCCGCATCGTTGTCCTCCTGGTACGCACCGCCGGCCGATACGGCCGCGATGCAGCGCTTGTAGGTTGCATCGAGCGCCGCGGGGTCGTTGATTGTCATGCCGAGGTCGCGCACCTTGCCGTCATGCACGCCATATACCCAGCCGTGTACGGTCAGTTCCTGGCCGCGTGCCCACGCGTCGTTGATGATGGTGGTCCGGCATACGTTCATGACCTGTTCGATCGCATTCAGTTCGACCAGCCGCCGATGGCGCGCCTCACCAAGCGGCCATTCTTCGATCAGCGCAGCATGCTTGGTGCGCACGTCCTGCACGTGATGCAGCCAGTTATCCGCGAGACCCACGCGCCGGCCGTGCAGCGCCGCGCCGACGCCCGAGCAGCCATAGTGACCCACCACCATGATGTGCTTGACCTTCAGCAGATCGACGGCGAACTGGATCACCGACAGGCAGTTCAGATCCGTGTGCACCACCACGTTGGCGATATTTCTGTGCACGAACACTTCGCCCGGAGGCAGGCCGATGATCTGGTTGGCCGGCACGCGCGAATCGGAACAGCCGATCCACAGATATTCGGGTGTCTGCTGGTGCGCGAGGCGCGAGAAGTACTCCGGGTCTTCGGACAGCTTGCGGGCCACCCACGCGTCGTTGTTGTCGAACAGGTGGGCAAGCGGATTGGCAGCGGGAGAAGCGTTCGTGTTCATGTTGAGTCTGGGCGGTTGCTCGACCGATTGACCGGTCGATGTCGTTGCATAAGGTTCGGACGATGCATTCAACGATGCGGGCAGCGCATAGTGCTTACGCCACGCGCACGGTGCGTTCATCTGCCTGGTTCTCCGGTAGTCCGGACGCCGTATCGGCGAATCGTTCCGGATAGCGGATGCAGAAGCGCACGCTGCTGTCGTACGGGAAAAAGTCGGGCAGTTCGCCTTTCAATAGATGATCCTTGTGCCGTTGCCACAGCGCTGGATCGAAGAAGTCCGCGTGATGCTGCATGAAGGACCGGCGCACGCGTGGATCGCCGAGCAGAAACGTGCCGTATGTCTCCGGGAAAATGTCGTGCGGGCCGACCGAGTACCACGGCTCGCCCGACATTTCGTCTTCCTCGTAACGTGGCGCCGGCACCGCGCGCACGTTGCATTCCGTCAGGTATTCGATTTCATCGTAGTCGTAGAACACGACGCGGCCGTGACGCGTCACGCCGAAGTTCTTGTACAGCATGTCGCCAGGGAAGATGTTCGCCTGCATCAATTCCTTGATCGCGTTGCCGTATTCCTTGATGCCGTGCTCGACGTCCTCGTCGCTGCCGTTTTGCAGGAACAGATTGAGCGGCACCATTCGGCGTTCGATATACATGTGACGAATCACCAGGTTGTCGCCGTCGTATTCGATCAAGGACGGCACTTCCTTTTCTAGTTCGCGCAGCAGTGCTTCGTCGAGCCGCGAAATGGGCAGCGCGACGCTCGAATATTCGAGCGTGTCGGCCATCCGGCCCAAACGGTCATGACGCTTGACGAGCTGATACTTCCGCTGGATCTGCTCGCGCGTGGTTTCCTTCGGCGGCGGAAAGTGATCTTTGATCAGCTTGAATACGTACGGAAACGAAGGCAGCGTGAACACCAGCATCACGAGCCCCTTGATGCCGGGCGCGATGATGAATGGATCGCTGGAATGCTTCAGATGGTGCAGCAGATCGCGATAGAACAGATTCTTGCCCTGCTTCTGCAAACCCACCGACGTATAGATTTCCGCCTTCGGTTTGCCCTGCATGATCGTGCCGAGAAATTCGACGTAAGCGGACGGCACTTCCATGTCCACGAGGAAGTACGAATGCGAGAAGCTGAAGATGATCAGCAACTGGTCGCGTTTGAGCAGCACCGTATCGAGTGCAAGCACGCCGGGTTTTACGTGGCGCAGTGGCACCGCGAATGGCAGCAACAAATCGCCGTTGATGATCCGTCCAACGATATACGCCGACTTGTTCCGATAAAACAGTGACGAAAGCACGTGAATCTGGAAGTTGGGCGCTTCGTCGAACACGCCGAACGCATCGTGGATCGCCTGCATCACGCATTCGACGTCGCGCGTCAGATCCTCAAACGGCGGCTCCAACTGGAAGTTCGTGACGATGCGCTCGAGCGTCGCGGCAAGACCGTCCTTGCCGGGGTAATACGCACGATAGGTCGGCTTCGCCGCCGGTTCGTCATTCTCGATGTATTCGGTCGAGATCGCCGGGCGTACGAAAATAAAGTCGTTGTTGAAATACGAACGGTGCAGGATCTTGCAGCACACCGAATTGAAGAACGTCTCCGCGCACTCGGGCTGACGGTGCGTGGTCAGGAGGCCGATGTAGTGGAGCTTGATCTGCTGCCACACTTCGTCGTCGATATTTTCGGCGTCGTATTCGTCTTCGAGCAGTTCGACGCACTCCTCGACGCGATCGTCATACGAGGTGATGCGCTCGCGCGCCAGCGTTTGCAGGCCATGCCAGTCGGCAGCTTCGAAGAGCGTTTTGGCATGGATCGCGGCGTCACGGAAGATGCGGTAGTGCCGATCGAATCCTTCGAGCATCGTCTGGGCGACGTCAAAGCCGATCTGTGACGACAGCAGTTTGGGAAAGTGATTCATGTCGGCCGTGCATTTGTCCCATGTCATGAAGACACCCGTGATTGTATCGTCCGGGTGCACCCGCGGCGCGTCGCGCCGTTCTCCGCTCAGGCGGACCTGGTCTCGCGTGAACCGCCTTCCAGCAGCGCGCGCGCCTGGGTTTCGTACTGCGCGAGGTCTTCGAGCGTCGCGTTCAGATCTTCCAGTTGACGTTCGAGCACGTCGCGATGGCGCGCCACCGTGGCAAGGAAGGCCTGCAATTGCGGCACGGTGTCGGTCGGCGACTCGTAGACGTCGAGCAGATCGCGGATCTCCGACAGCGTGAAGCCGAGCCGTTTGCCGCGCAGCGTGAGCTTCAGGCGGGTGCGGTCGCGGCCCGAATAGACGCGCCGCAAGCCGCTCGATCCCTCACGGCTGGGCGAGAGTAAACCCTGGTCTTCGTAGAAGCGGATCGCCCGCGGCGTGACGTCGAATTCCCGCGCGAGCTCGGTGATCGTGTATTGCGTGTTCATCGGGGCATCCCGTAGCCGGGCAGAAAATCGGATTGAACGATAGAATCGACGTTTACGTTATCGTCAACTTGATCGAAACGCAACTACGGCGCAATACGGCACCGGCATGTCCTGGCCGGGCCGCAACCACGCCGTCCGGCATCGCATACCTCGCCATGCCGGATGGCCGACGGAGGAAGACAACCACAATGAATGCACTCGAACATCAACTCGACTACCCGTTCAACGACACCTTGCCCGAAGCGGGCCAGACGATGGAAGTCGCGCCCGGCGTGTTCTGGCTGCGCATGCCGCTGCCGTTTGCACTCGACCACATCAATCTGTGGCTGCTACGCGATGAGATCGACGGTCAAGAAGGGTGGACGGTAGTCGACTGCGGCATTACGTCGGACACGATCAAGGAGAACTGGGAGAAAGTGTTCGACTCGGTGCTCGACGGCCTGCCGGTACTGCGCGTGATCGTCACGCATTGCCACCCGGATCACATCGGCCTCGCGCACTGGATCTGCAGCGGCGGCGACAAGAAGCGCTGGAATGTGCGTTTGTGGATGACGCTCGGCGAATACATGCAAGCCCGTGTAATGGCGGCGGGTGACGGTTCGAATGCGGGCGGCGAGGGCGCAGCGCGCCACTTCGCACGTCACGGCTTGAACGACGAGACGTCGCTCGAGAAACTGCGCAATCGCACGAGCTACTACTCGAGCCTCGTGCCAGCGATTCCTGGGCAGTACCGCCGCCTGCGCGAAGCCGATGGCGTGAAGATCGGTGGCAAAACGTGGCGCGTGGTAACGGGCTTCGGCCATTCGCCGGAACACTGCGCGTTGCATTGCGAAGAGACGGGCACGCTGATCTCCGGCGACATGGTGCTGCCACGTATTTCGACCAACGTCTCGGTGTTCGACATGGAGCCCGAAAGCACGCCGCTCGCGCTGTATCTGGAATCGCTCGGCCGCTACGAGACGATGCCTGAAGACACGCTCGTGCTGCCGTCGCATGGCAAGCCGTTTCGCGGTGTGCGTACGCGTATCAAGCAACTGCGCGAGCATCATGACGCGCGTCTGGCTGAAGTGCGCGAGGCCTGTGCGGAGAAACCGCAGAGCGCTGCGGATATCGTGCCGTTGATGTTCAAGCGCCAACTCGACATCCATCAGATGACGTTCGCGATGGGCGAGGCGTTGGCGCACTTGCATCTGCTGTGGCTGGCCGGCGAGTTGAAGCGCACGCAGGATGCGGATGGGGTGATCCGGTTTTCGGCGTGATCGCGTCGACAGGTTGATACGTCGATAAAAAAAGCCCGGTTGCGAAAAGCAACCGGGCTTTTTTTTAAAGCGGCGTGGCGGAAGCTTACTGCACCGCCACCGTCCCAAAGTTCTGCCGTCCGAACGGACTCACGTGATAGCCGCTCACGCTCGTACGCGTGATGGCCGCTGCGGTCGGATAACCCAGCGGAATCCACAGCGCCTGATCGTGGATGATCTGCTGCGCCTGTTCATACGCTTTCGCGCGTTTGGCCTGATCGGGCGTGGTCTTGCCGTCAGCAATCAGCTTGTCCAGATCCTGATCGCAGAAGCGCGCGAAATTGATCCCGGACTTCACCGCATTGCAACTGAAGAGCGGTGACAGATAGTTGTCCGGATCGCCGTTATCGCCGGCCCAGCCCATGAACAGCGTGTCATGCTGGCCTTGTTTGGCCTGCTTGATCAGCTCGCCCCATTCGATCACCTTCACATCCGCCTTCACGCCGATCTTGGCGAAGTCGGCTTGCAGCAGTTCGGCGCCGGCCTTCGGGTTCGGGTTCAGCACGCTGCCGTTCGGACGCACCCAGATCGTCGTTTCGAAACCATTCGGATAGCCCGCGTCGGCTAGCAGCTTCTTTGCCTTCACCGGATCGTACGGCCACGCTTTCACGCCCTTGTCATAGCTCCACGTGTTCGGCGGATACGGATTGACGGCCGGCGTCGCGGTGTTGTCGAAGATCGCTTTCAGATAGGTGGTGCGGTCGAACGCCATGTTCAGGGCCGCGCGCACCTTCTGATTGTCGAGCGGCTTCTTCTGCGTGTTCAGGGCGACGAACGCGGTCATGAAGGCCGGCGTCTGCACGATGGCGAGCGACTTATCCTCCTTCGCTTCGGCGAGATCCTGCGGCTTCGGCGACAGCGCGATCTGGCATTCGCCGGCCTTCACCTTTTGCGCGCGCACCGTGGCGTCCGGCGTGATCGCGTAGATCAGACGGTCGATCTTCGGTTTCGCGCCCCAGTACGTCGGGTTCACGTCGTAGCGGATCACCGCGTCTTTCGTGTAGCTCTTCAATTCGAACGGACCGGTGCCGATCGGCTTCGAATTCAGGTCGACCTGTTTGCCGGCCTTGAGCAACTGGTCGGCGTATTCAGCCGAATAGATCGAAGCGAAACCCATCGTCAGGATCGAAACGAAGGTTGCGTCCGGTGCGTTCAGTTCGAACTTGACGGTGTTGTCGTCGACCTTGCTGATCGACTTGATGAGCTTCGGCAAGCCCATCGATTGCGCGTGCGGGAAGCCGCTCGCGCCCGCCACTTTGTGCCACGGATTGCTGTCGTTGAGCATCCGGTCGAACGTGAAGACGACGTCGTCGGCATTCAGCGCGCGGGTTGGCTTGAAGTAGTCGGTGGTCTGGAACTGCACGTTCGGGCGCAGGTGGAACGTGTAGGTGAGGCCGTCGGCGCTGACGTCCCACTTGTCGGCCAGCGCGGGTACAACTTTCTTCGCGGCCTCGTCGTACGAGACCAGCGAATTGAAGATCACGTCGGCCGACGCATTGGTCGTCACGAGCGAATTGAACTGCACGACATCGAAGCCGTCGGGGCTCGACTCGGTGCAGACGGTCAGCGGTTTGGCGAGCACGAGCGCGGGCGCCGTGAACAGTACGGCGGCTGCGAGCAGTTTGAAGCGCATAGGATCTCCCATAACAAGCGCAGTCAGGCGGTGCGTCTGGTTGTGTGGTTATGTTCCGTTGACGGGTGGCGACCGGTCTGGCCGTCGTCTTTATTGTGATACGTTTCCGGCGCTGGCGCATGGTTTGGCTGCTGCGCTACATGCACGTCCTCGCCTTCGCGAAAGCTTATCGAAGGGTGGTTGCGGCGACAACAATTTAATCCGCATATCCATATGGGTTGAGCGTGTTGTCGCTCATGACGCAGCCGCGCGCTGCAACAGATAGCCAATGCCTTCGATGGCGCGCACGCCGTACCACGACACCATCTCCCCATCGATCAGCTCAATGTGCTTGCCGGCCAGACGCGGGTCACGCTTCAGCGCGTCGCAATGTGCTTGTGTGAAGCGATAGGGCTCGCTGGAGAGCAGTATGCGATCGACGTCGGCAAGCCACGGCGCGTGGTCAAAGTCGAGCGCGGGATAACGCGCTGCGCCTGCCGCGCCGCCTTCCGCGTCAGGCAGCGTCTGCCAGTTCACGAGCCTCAGCATCGCGGCGATATAGGTATCGCGTGCCACCGTCATCCATGGCTCGCGCCAGATCAGATACAACACGTTTTGCCTGGGAAACACCTGTGCGGCGGCCTCATGCAGACGTATTTCGAGCGCCTCGCTCAGGCGTTGCGCTTCTTGCTCGCGGTCGAAGATCGCGCCCAGCAACGCGTACAGCGAGAGATTGTCCTGCGGTGTCTGCGGATGGGTCACGACGATATGCGGCACGAACGTGCGCAATTGCTCGACGGTATCGCGCTCGTTTTCGTCGATATTGACGATCAGATGGGTGGGCCGCAATGCACGAATTGCGTCGACATTCACGGCCTTGGTGCCGCCGACCTTGCGCACCTGCCGCACCTTGTCGCGGGGATGCACGCAAAAACCGGTGCGCCCGACAATCTGCCTGTCGAGCCCCAGAGCGAACAGCAATTCGGTGATGCTCGGCACCAGCGAGACGATGCGGGTAGCGGCACCCCGCGTACCGACGCCCCCCATTTCGTGCGCGACGCCGGCTGCATCGACCGCACGAGGCTGCATGACTTACTCGGTGGCGGCGCGCGGTTTGCGCGGCGCGCGTTCGAAGGCGCGGTCGTAGAGCCAGCGCGGCAGCACGTGCAGCAGCATCGCCACGATGCGCATCTGCCATGGGAACACGGCAAACGCGGTTTGACGCTCGACCGCCCCGGCGACCTTCACCGCGAAGCGGTCGGCGTCCATCAGGAACGGCATGGTGTACGGATTGTGCTCGGTCATCGGCGTGCGGATATACCCGGGGGCGATCGTGACCACGCCGACGCCGAGCGGGCGCATTTCGACGCGCAACGCTTCCAGATACTTGAGCGCAGCCGACTTCGACGCGCTGTACGCGCCTGACCCCGGCAAGCCCCGCACGCTGGCCACGCTGGCGATCCCGACCAGCGTGCCTTTCTTCGCTGCGACCATCGCGGCGGCGAACGGCTCGAAGGTGGCGACCATGCCGAAATAGTTGATATCCATCACTTCGCGGAACGTGCGCAGATCGCCGTGCCCGGTGACCGCACCGCGGCTGATGCCGGCATTGGCAATCACGACGTCCGGCAATCCGTGCTGCGCGATGAACTGCGCAGCCGCTTCGGCGAGCGCCTCGGCGTCGCGGACGTCGACGGAATAGGTGGAGATGGAATTCTGCGGATGGGACTGCTGGAAGGCGGCGAGCGCGTCGCCGCGGCGGGCAACCAGGCCGAGAATCGCGCCGCGCCGCGCATATTCGGCGGCGAGCGCGAGGCCGATGCCACTTGAGGCGCCGGTAATGAAGACCTTCAGGGGGGAGCTCATTCCGGCGCCTTCAACATCACATCTTCTTGGCGCGGATCTGCTGCACCAGGTAGTCGAGTACCTGGGTCGTACCCGGCAGGCTGTTGGTCGCAGCCGGACCGGTTTCATACTTGCCCTGCACGGCCAGCGTCGGCACGCCGTCGATCTTGTAGTCTTCCATCAACTTCTTGTCTTTTTGCAGCGCGCTTTGCGTCGAGAACGAGTTGTACGCGTCCATGTACTTCTTCGGATCGACGCCGTTCTTCGCGAGGAACTTGGCCTGGTCTTCCGGCGTCAGCAGGTAGTTCTTGTTGACGTGGATTTCATTGAAGACCTTCGGCGTGAGTTGCGTAGCGAGGCCGAGTGCGTCGAGCGCGTGGTACATCTTCGAGTGCGGAATGAAGTCGTCGCGGAAGGCAACCGGCACGCGCTTGAACACCACGTCCGGACCTTGCTTCTTCACCCATGCTTCGAGGAACGGGTTGAATTCGTTGCAGTGCGGGCAGCCGTACCAGAAGAATTCGGTGACTTCGATCTTGCCAGCCGGCACGTCCGTAGGTTGCGGCGTGGACAGCACGGTGTAGTCCTTGCCGGAAACCGGCGCGGCCGTCGATGCATGCGCCGTGGCGGTAACCAGGCCCAGCGAGAGGAACAGAATGCTCAGCAGTTTTTTCATGTTGTGTTGACCCAAGTAGGCGGTAAAGCGGTGGCGCCACGCAAATGCCCGTCACCGTTTTCAATGTCGGCGTTAGACGCTCTAGTCGTCCGTTGTGTTTGCCGGTTGTGCTTGTGACCCGCACCGCACGCCAATAGTTCGGCGGCGGCGCGTTCCGGCAAATCACCGTTTGTTTATTGTTTGCTTATTGCTTCGTAAAGCGGATCACGGCTGTATCCACGCCCGCGTCGGACAGACGCTGACGGCTCGAATTCATGTCCTCGAACTTCGAAAACGGGCCGATACGCACACGGTAGTACGTCACGCCGCCCGCATCGCGCTGCGTGACCTTCGATTCGAAGCCCTGGAAGGCGAGACGCGCACGCTGCTGCTCGGCATCGGCCGAGGTCTTGTAGGCGCCCACTTGCAGGAAATAGCCCGTGTTCGCGTCACCCGCTGTCGGCGCCGCGCCCGAACCCGGCTTGGCGTTGGCAGCCGTGGTGGGCGACGTACCCTTCGGCGCGGAGCCTGCCGCGGTGGCGGCCGGTGCGCTTGCGCCTTGCGGCTTTTTCACCGGTCCGCTGGCCGTGCCGTTGCCGTTATCCTGCGCGGGCTTCGGTGCGACTGCCGTGCCGTTCGCATTTCCGTTCGACGGCGGCACTTCGACGATCTGCGGTTCTTCCAGCATGCCCGACTGCGTTTGCGCGTTGGTCTGGCCCGGCGCGGTGTTCGGCGGCGCCGGTTGCGCGGCTTGCGGCACCGGCTGACCCGGCGTCTTGCCTTGCAGCGGACGGTTCGGGTCGTATTGCTGCGCCTGGCTCGCGCCGGTGTCGGGCGCCGCGGGCGGCGCGACCTTCGAGACGAACGGCGTAGGCGCACGGGTGATATACAGCGCCACCACTACCGCGATCGCGAGACCGACGATCAGGCCCAGCACGATGCCGAGAAAAGTCCCCCCGGTTTGTTTCGATTGCGATTGCTTTGTTGTGCGGCGTGGTTTTGCCATCGTATGAATCACCTGCAAAAAGAATCCTGGAACGGCCGTCGATTATAACGACGGCCGCATGCATGTTGCGCCGGAGGACTTACATCTTGACGGGAGCGGAGACGCCGATCGTCGCGAGACCGTTGGCCAGCACCTGACGTGTGGCCGCAAGCAGCGCGACGCGTGCGTTGCGCTCGGCAGCGTCGTCGACCAGCACGCGTTCGGCTCTGTCATTGTAGAACGAGTGGAATTCCCCGGCGAGGTCGCGCAGATAGAACGCGACCGCGTGCGGCGCGAGTTCGCCGGCGGCGTGCTCCAGCATGTCCGGGAACTCGGCGAGCTTGTTCAGCAGGGCCATGGCGCGTTCGCTGGTGAGCGGCGACACGTCCACCGTGGCCAGCGTGCTTTCGTCCGTGCTGTAGCGCGCCTTGCATTCCGCGATGACCGAGCAGATCCGCGCATGCGCATACTGCACGTAGTGCACCGGATTTTCGTCGTTTTGTTTCAACGCCAGGTCGATGTCGAACACGAATTCCGTATCCGCCTTGCGCGAAATCAGGAAGAAGCGCACGGCGTCGCGGCCGCGGCGAATCGTCTCTTCGTCGATCAGGTCGACGGCGGCTTCCGAGCCCGGCGTCGCGCCGCCCGACCATTCGATCAGGTCGCGCACGGTCACATAGCTGCCGGCGCGTTTCGAGATCTTCACCTCTTCGCCGTTGCGCATCACCGTGACCATCTTGTGCAGGATGTAGTCGGGATAGCCCTTCGGAATGCCGATGCCGAGACCTTGCAGGCCGGCGCGCACTCGCGCGATCGTGCCGTGGTGATCCGAGCCCTGAATGTTGATGACCTTGGTGAAGCCGCGTTCCCACTTGGCGACGTGGTAGGCGACGTCCGGCACGAAGTATGTGTAGGTGCCGTCGGTCTTGCGCATCACGCGGTCTTTGTCGTCACCGTCGTCGGTGGTGCGCAGCCACAGCGCGCCTTCCTGTTCGTAGGTTTTGCCGGCGGCGATCAGCGCCGCGACGGTCTTCTCGACCCGGCCTTCCTTGTACAGCGACGACTCGAGGTAGTACTCGTCGAACTTCACGCCAAAGGCCTGCAAGTCCATGTCCTGCTCGCGGCGCAGGTAGGCGACCGCAAAGCGGCGGATCGCTTCGAGGTCGTCGACGTCGGCCGCGCCCGTGACGGGTTCGCCGTCGCTCGCGGCAACGGTGACGCCGTTCAGATAGTCTTTGGCGATGTCGGCGATGTACTCGCCGTTGTACGCCGAGGCCGGCCAGCCTTGGTCGCCTGGGGCGAGGCCGCGGGCGCGGGCCTGGGTCGACAGGGCGAGCGTCTGGATCTGCACGCCGGCGTCGTTGTAATAGAACTCGCGGTGCACGTCCCAGCCTTGCGAGGCCAGCACGTTCGAGAGCGCGTCGCCGAGCGCAGCCTGGCGGCCGTGGCCGACGTGCAGCGGGCCGGTCGGGTTGGCCGAGACGAATTCGATCAGCACATGCTTGCCGGCTTCGCGCTGCGAACGGCCGAAGGCGTCCTTCTCGGCGAACACGGCGGCGATCACCGCCTGCTTGGCGGCGGCCGCGAGGCGCAGGTTGATGAAGCCGGGGCCGGCCACTTCGGCGGCTTCCACGAGACCCAAGGCCCGCGGTTGCGCGAGCAGCGCGTCGACGATCTGTTGCGCCAACTGGCGCGGGTTGGCGCGCAGCGGTTTGGCGAGTTGCATCGCCACGTTGCAGGCGACGTCGCCGTGCGCGGCGACCTTGGGACGCTCCAGCGTGATCGTGGGCGACACGAAGGCGGCTTCGCTCGCGCCTTGGGTTGCGTCAGCAACCTGCTTCACCGTGTCGGCGAGCAGTGTTTCGAGGGTATGTTTATGTGCAGGCAGCATGCTTGTTGCGAGTCCAGTGAGGCAATCCGGTGATGCGGAAGAAGCGGCGGCCGCGCGCGAGGCGCAGCCGATTCGTCAGAAGCGTGGAAAGCGGCAATGCACCGGCCGGGACGCGCCGGGCACTTCGGGGCGTCATCAGGCACGTGGCGTGCCACGCGTCTAGCGCGGTGCGCGGCGCGAGACCAGGACGCTTGCTGCAGCGGCCCGGTGCGGCAGCAGGCGGGGTTGCGGCCAACCGGCCCAGCCACGCCACCTTCACTATGCCGCGCGCGGCGCATTGCGGCGCGCTTTTCCGTCCAGACGGATTTTAGCAGGTGCTAATATGTTCAATGAGATGCCCACCAAGGGCCGTGGCCGCCGTGCCTGATCGGCGTGTCAACGTAACGCGCGCCGACGGCCGGCTTACAAGCCGTTCGCGCGTCAATCCAACATAACGAAAAAGGGAACAGTCATGCTGATTACTTTCAAATGTCGCGCCGCGCCGGACGTGATGATGCTGGAAAATCTCGCTCAATACCTGGTCGGCATCGTCGGCAAGCGCCTGGGTGAGCGTGGTGTCATCACCCACGACGAACTGAGCGTCGCGATCACGAAACTTGAATCGGCGATCAGCGTCGACAAACAGGAACGTGCCGAGCACGACGGCCATTTTCACGAAGGCGAAGACGGCCACGAGCATCATGAGATCCCGCCGGGACTCGCCCAGCGCGCGTATCCGTTTCTCGACATGCTGCGCGCCGCGCAGAAGGAAAACGCGGATATCGTCTGGGGTCTCTGATCCCGCGGCGGTCCGCCGGTGGAGGCGTTCGCCGCGTCTCGCGGTGCTGGTCGTGACGTGTCAATGAAAAGAGCCCGCATTCGCGGGCTCTTTGTCTTTCACGGGTCTTGACGGCCCGTCTGCCGAACCTGCTTACTGGCTGGCGGCGTCCGCCGGAGCGGCCATCGGTGCCGACGCACCCTTCTTAGCTTTCTGCTTCTTGGGCTTCTTGACGTGCTTCTCAGTGGGCGGCGAATACGAACTGACCGCGCTGGAGCCGGCCGGAGCGGCGGGCTGGGCCAGCGCCACCGAGGCGCTTGCGGCGAGCGAAACAGCAGTCAATAACAGCGTCAGCTTCTTCATACGATTTTCTCCGTTGACGATTGCAATTTGATAAGCCGACGCGTTTTGGCCGCGTCTGGCGGGGTGATGCCGTTTCAGTCTACAAAGCCGAAAATTGCACTGCCGCAAATATTCAGCCTAGCGCGCCCGATATAGTAGGTTTCCCGCCCCGCATGGCTTACAGCAAAGGCGCCAAGGCTCGCTCAGCGTCTGTTTTCGACAACGACATGCGTTTTGCGTAGTCTTCCAACTGGTCCTGGCCGATCTTGCCGACCGAGAAATAGGTGCTGTCCGGGTGCGCCAGGTAGAAGCCGGAAACGCTGGCCGCCGGCAGCATGGCCAGAGACTCGGTCACGCTCATGCCGATTTCAGTGGCTTGCAGCACGTCGAACATGTCGCGTTTCACGAGGTGGTCCGGGCAGGCCGGATAGCCCGGCGCAGGGCGGATACCGTGGTACTTTTCAGCGATCAGGTCTTCGTTGGAGAGGGTTTCGGCGTTCGCGTAGCCCCACAGATCGCGCCGCACGCGGGCATGCAGTCCTTCAGCGAAGGCTTCAGCGAAGCGGTCGGCGAGCGCCTTCAGCATGATCGCGCTGTAGTCGTCGAGATCCTTTTCGAACTGCTTTTCCTTCACGTCGACGCCCAGACCCGCCGTGACCGCAAACATGCCGATGTAGTCGGCCACGCCCGAATCCTTCGGCGCGATGAAGTCGGCGAGCGACCGGTTCGGCCGCATCACGCCATCCACCACCGGCCGTACGCTTTGCTGGCGCAGGTTGCGCCACGTGAGCGCCACTTCGGAGCGCGATTCGTCCGTATAGATCTCGATGTCGTCGTCGTTCACCGTGTTGGCCGGCAGCAGCGCGATCACGCCGTTGGCCTGCAGCCAGCGGCCCTGGATCAGGCGCGCGAGCATCGACTTGCCGTCCGAGAACACGCGGCGGGCGGATTCGCCGACGATCTCGTCGTTCAGGATCGCCGGATACGGGCCGGCCAGGTCCCAGGTCTGGAAGAACGGGCCCCAGTCGATGTAGTTCGCCAGCTCGTTCAGATCGTAGTTCTTGAACACGCGGCGGCCGATGAACTTCGGCTTGACTGGTTGGTAGCCGGCCCAATCGACCTTGGTCTTGTTCGCGCGGGCTTCGGCGAGCGTGACCATGGGCAGGGCTTTCTTGTTGGCGTGCTGATCGCGGATGCGGTCGTAGTCGGCCTTGAGGTCGTCGACGTACTTCGCTGCGCCTTCATCGGACAGTAGGCTCGACGCCACGGAGACCGAGCGCGACGCGTCCGGCACGTACACCACCGGGCCTTCGTAATGCGGTGCGATCTTGACTGCGGTGTGCACGCGCGAGGTGGTTGCGCCGCCGATCAGGAGCGGGATCTTCTTTACGCGGAAGTAGTCGTCGCGCTGCATTTCCGAAGCGACGTAGGCCATCTCTTCGAGGCTAGGCGTAATCAGACCGGACAAGCCGATGATGTCCGCGCCTTCGACTTTCGCTTTGGCGAGAATGTCGTTGCACGACACCATCACGCCCATGTTGACCACTTCGAAGTTGTTGCACTGAAGCACCACCGAGACGATGTTCTTGCCGATGTCGTGCACGTCGCCCTTGACGGTGGCGATGACGATCTTGCCCTTCGCGCGCACGTCGGCGCCGGCTTCGGCCATCAGCTTCTTTTCTTCTTCGATGTACGGGATCAGATGCGCCACCGCCTGCTTCATCACGCGCGCCGACTTCACGACCTGCGGCAGGAACATCTTGCCCTGACCGAACAGGTCGCCGACGATGTTCATGCCGTCCATCAGCGGGCCTTCGATCACGTTGATCGGCCGGCCGCCGGCTGCGGCGATCTTCGCGCGGACTTCCTCGGTATCTTCGACGATGAAGTTGGTGATGCCGTGCACCAGCGCATGCGACAGACGCTTCTCGACGGGCTGGTTGCGCCACTCGAGGTTCTCTTCCTTTTTCGCGGCGCCGGTCTTGAACTTGTCGGCGATTTCCAGCAGACGATCGGTGCCGTCTTCACGGCGGTTCAGCACGACGTCTTCAACACGCTCGCGCAACTCCGGATCGAGGTCGGCATACACGCCGAGCTGACCCGCGTTGACGATGCCCATGTCCATCCCCGCCTGAATCGCGTGATAGAGGAACACGGTGTGGATCGCCTCGCGCACCGGATCGTTGCCGCGGAACGAGAACGACACGTTCGACACGCCGCCGCTGATCTTCGCGTAGGGCAGGTTTTCCTTGATCCAGCGCGTCGCGTTGATGAAGTCGACGGCGTAGTTGTTGTGCTCTTCGATGCCGGTTGCAATCGCGAAGATGTTCGGATCGAAGATGATGTCTTCCGGCGGGAAGCCGACTTCGTTCACGAGAAAATCGTATGAGCGCTTGCAGATCTGCGTCTTGCGTTCGAAGGTATCGGCCTGGCCTTGCTCGTCGAAGGCCATCACGACCGCGGCCGCGCCATAGCGGCGAATCAGGTTCGCGTGATGACGGAACGCTTCTTCGCCTTCCTTCAGCGAGATCGAATTGACGATTGCCTTGCCTTGCACGCACTTCAGGCCCGCTTCGATCACGTCCCACTTCGACGAGTCGATCATGATCGGCACGCGCGCGATGTCCGGTTCCGACGCGATCAGATTCATGAAGCGGACCATCGCCGCTTTCGAATCGAGCATGGCTTCGTCCATGTTGACGTCGATGATCTGCGCGCCGTTTTCGACCTGCTGCCGCGCGACCGCGATCGCGTCGTCGAACTGGTCGTTCAGGATCATTCGCGCGAACGCCTTCGAACCGGTCACGTTGGTGCGTTCGCCGACGTTGATGAAGAGCGTCCCGGACGTGACGTTGAACGGCTCGAGGCCGGAAAGGCGCATGGTGTGATCGGTCATGGCGTAGGTGCGGTTCGGTTGCGTGCGTTTTACGTGCGATTACGTACGATTACGTGCGTCGGGTTCGATAGCGGAAGAGTGGCGGATCAGGATCGAGCCGCCGCACTCAGGCTGCGTCGCGGTATTGCGTCGGCCATTGGCGTGGCTCCACTTCAGCCAGCGCTTTGGCAATCGCCGCAATATGCTCCGGCGTCGTGCCGCAGCAGCCGCCGGCGATGTTCACGAGGCCGGCCTGCGCGAACTCCTTCAGCAATCCCGACGTATCCGCCGGCAATTCGTCAAAGCCCGTGTCGCTCATCGGATTCGGCAAACCGGCGTTCGGATAGCACGACACATAGGTGTCGCACAGTTTCGCCAGTTCGGCGATGTACGGGCGCATCAGCGCCGCGCCCAGCGCGCAGTTCAAACCAAAGGTGAGCGGCTTGGCGTGACGCAGCGAGTTCCAGAAGGCCTCGACGGTTTGTCCCGAGAGAATCCGGCCCGATGCATCAGTGACGGTGCCCGAAATCATGATCGGCAGGCGCTCGCCGGTGTCTTCGAACAGCTCGTCCAGCGCGAACAGTGCAGCCTTGGCATTGAGCGTGTCGAAGATCGTTTCGACGAGGAACAGGTCGCAGCCACCGTCGAGCAATGCCTTCGCCTGCTGATAGTACGCCGCGCGCAGTTCGTCGAACGTCACGTTGCGTGCGCCCGGATCGTTCACGTCAGGGGAAATGCTTGCTGTTTTCGGCGTCGGTCCGATCGCGCCGGCGACGAAGCGCGGCTTGTCGGGCGTCGAGTATTTGTCGCAGGCGGCGCGCGCCAGCTTCGCCGATTCGAGATTCATCTCGATGGCGAGGTCTTCCATTCCGTAGTCGGCTTGCGCAACCGTGGTCGCACCGAACGTGTTGGTTTCGATGATATCCGCGCCCGCCGCGAGGTACTGCTCGTGAATCTCGCCGATGATCTGCGGCTGCGTGATCGACAGCAACTCGTTGTTGCCTTTGATGTCGCGCCCGTAATCCTTGAAGCGCTCGCCACGATAGCGGGCTTCGTCGAGCTTGTAGCGCTGGATCATCGTGCCCATTGCGCCATCCAGAATCAGGATGCGTGACTTGAGCAGCGCGGGCAGCGCCGTGCCGCGCGTGTAGGCGGCGTCGGGACGGACTGGCGTGGCGGATTGAGCAGGCTGGTTCATGGCGGACGAGGGCTTGCGCCGGCTTTTTCGGGAAACCTGTCATTGTAGCCGCTGTGGGGCGGTCCCGCCGGGCGCGCGCCCGACAGGCGGATGCGCGTGCCGCCGCAACGGTGGCCGGGGCTGTGGCCGCAGCGGAAACAAACAGCGGAAATGACAGTGGAAACTGCAGTGGAAACAAAACGGCCCAGTCAGGTGAAAGCCTGCTGGGCCGTGTTACTTCTGCTGACCGCCTTATAAAGGCCGCCGGCTAAGCCGGTCGGCGCGGTCGATATATGTCGCCAAACCGTTACGTTAAACCCTTCAGTTAGTGAAGAATCACCGGTTGATGCATCAGGCTGTCGAATTGCCCGAGGAATTCGTCTACCTCATCCAGCGACGGTTCTTCTTCGATCAGCTTCTGCACATGCTCGCGGAAACGCGCTGCCATTGCACCATCAATGTAGATTTCGCGCTGCATGTTCTTGTCGACGATCTCGTAGCCGCCGGATTTCATGGCCAGCGGGCCTTCCTGCGGCGGAAACTCGACGACACAATAGTTGGGGCTGTTATAGATCATTTGCATGGCGACACTCCTTATTTCCGTTGGCTCCTGGCCATTCCTGCGCCATAGGTGGAGCTTGTGGTGTGGAATTCAAGGGGTGGGTCCGGATTGACGCTTGTAAAGTTCCGAACCTACCGGTTAGACCGGCTTTCCAAGAAACGTTTCAAGCAGTGCAGCAAAACGGTGAGATTGCTCGATGGGCGCGAGATGAGCGGCCTCGAGTAGTTCGAACTGGGCGCCTTGGATGGCGTCTGCTATTGCCTGCGTAGCAGCAGGTGGCGTGCCCGTGTCGTGGCGGCCTCCCACGGCCAACGTCGGGCAACGAATTGTTCCCAGCTTACCGCGTAGATCGAAATCGCGCAGGGCTTCGCACGCCATGGCGTAGCCTTCTGGCAACGTATGGTTCAGCACGTCGCGAATCTGCTCGACTGCTTCGGGATGCGCTGCCTGGAAATCGGGCGTCAGCCAGCGGCTCAATGTCGCGGGCACTAGGGACGCCATGCCGTCCGTGCGGGCCGCCGCCGCGCGTTGATCCCATAGCGCGCGGCCTTCGGGCGGCGTACCGCTCGTGGTGTCGGCGACGGTCAGCGTGTCGACGCGCGACGGGTGGTTCAGCGCGAATTGCTGCGCGATCATGCCGCCCATCGACATGCCGACGAGATGCGTGGTGGGTGCGCCGAGCGCATCGAGCAGCGCGGCGAGATCGCGGGACAGATCGGCGATGCTGAACGGTTCGCTCGATACCGCGGTCTTGCCGTGGCCGCGCAGGTCGTAGCGCAGCACGGTGTACTCGTCGCGGAAATAGCCGGCGAGTTGGTCCCAGACAGACAGATCGCCGCCGAGCTGATGAATGAACGTCAGCCACGGGCCGCCGCCCTCATTGCTCAGGACATAGCGCGTCTCGATACCGTTGATTTTCACTTGCATGCGGGCTCCTTGAAGGGGGACGCAGTGGAAAGAGCCGTTTACGCGCTTCTCCCGCCTTCACTATACCTACGTGGCGGCCGCGTGAACGGTTGCAGTTCATCGTGCGAGTGCGTCGCGTCGCGGAAGTTTCAGCGATCGGTTCGAGACCCTGCTCGGGTTCAGGGTTTTTCGGGCGCGTTGCCGGGCACGGTCGAATCGACCGAGGGGCTGGTTTCGGGCGCCATTGCGGGTGGGTTGGCGGGTGATTGGTTTGCCGAATTGTCAGGCGAAGTATTGCCGGTGCTATCGGTGCCGCTAGTGCCGACAGTGCCACTCGTGCCTTCAACACTGTTGACCGGACTGCCGACGCTGTCCGCATTGAGCTTGCCGCGCCACACCAGTTCGAATTGCGTGCCATTTGGCTCGGTCTGCATGATTCGCGCGGGCAGCCAGCCAAGCGACGGCGCGAGCCAAACGTCGATGCGGCGCAGATCGCCGTCATGGCGAGGCAAGCGTTTGAAGTGGCGCGTCTCGAGGTAGCCCTGTGCGGTGCGGATGGTTTCGTCGCCGATCGTCTCGACTGGCCAGTTCTCGCCGCTGTTGTTATCGATCACGAAGAATTGCCGCGTCACGCCCGGCTTATAGGCGGCCGGGTCGCCGCGCACGAGGCTGGCGAGTTGCATCACCATGCTGAAACGGTCTTGCGCGCCGTCGGGCAGCGGCAGCGTGGCCGGCGTACGCGTGAAGGCGATCTTTTTGTCGGTGCGATTGAAGATCGCCACGTCTTCCGGACGACGGCCGCGCTTTTCGATGTACTGATCCGGTGCAAGTCCGAATGCGTCGATGCGGCCATGGCTCGAATACACGAACGTGCCGACGAACGGCAACGGCACGGAGACGACCATTTCGTAGCTCTGTGCGTTGCTGGTCCAGTGGATGGTGCCGGGCTGGTTGCGCACGCCGTTGTAGAACGTGTCGTACTGCAGTTCGCCGGACGGCGGAACGGAGAACTTCACGCCCGCGGCAGCTTGAGGCGCGCTCGCAGCGGCGGGGGCGCTGGCCGTGCCGGCGGCGGTTGCGCCCGCATTGGCGTTGGCATCGGGGTGACTCGCTGCAGCCGATGCGCTCGCCGCTGCATCCGATGCGGCCGTGGCCGCGGGTGCCTGTTTTGCCGGTTGCGTCGCCGTCAACACGTGTTCACGCGGCTTGCTCGCGACGGCCTTGTGCGCCGGAGCCGGCGTTGCCGCCTGCTGCGCGTCGGCAGCGGGTTTGCGTTCGATACGCTCGGGTGTCAGCAGTGCGACCTGCACGGGGACATGTTCGTTGTCTGATGGATTCAGCGTCGCGCGGTTGCGCTCGACCCATTGCGCCGCAATCCAGTGCAGGACGGCCACTGCCAGCAGAACCGCAAGCCATCGCCCCACCCGCAAACCGGCGCGCGGCCCGACGGGCGGCGTGCGATCAGAGCGGCGTGTGGCAGAAGGTGAGGACATGGGCGAATCGTCAGCGTGGCGCCGCACTATACCCGAGCTCATACGACAGCTTTTGCGCACATTCGCGCAGCGCCGTATCGATCTCGCCGCCCCAGCGGATATCGAACGCGCCTTCGTGACCGAGCGCGATCAGGCCCAGCGCAAGATCGCCGGTCGAGTCGAAGACCGGCATGCAGAACGCGTGGATGGTGGGCAGCAACATGCCTTCCACACGTGCTGCTTCGTGCTGCCGCACCTCCGCCAGCACCCGCTCGACCTCATCCCGCGTGCGCGGCCCGCCAATGTGCGACGAGCGGCGCGAATCGGCCAGTTCGCGCTCCAGCATCGCGGCGGTCTTGCTCGACGGCAGATAGGCGGCAAACAGCAGGCCGGTGGCGGAACTGAGCAGCGGCATCACGTCGCCGAGCTTGAGCGACGCCTTGGCCGGATGACTCGATTCCATCCAGTGGACCATCGTCGGCCCCTGATTGCCCCACACCGCGATGCCTACCGTCAGATCGAGCCGGTCGCGCAGTTCGGCGAGCGCAATGCGCGCGAGCTTCACGCCGTCGACGCGGGCAAGCCGCGCGAGCCCCAATTGCAACGCGAAGCCGCCCAGCTCGTAGCGGCCCGACAACGGATCCTGCGTCACCACGCCGAGGCGCAGGAAGCTCACCAGATAGCGGTGCGCTTTCGCCGGGCTCATGCCGGCGCGCTGTGCCAGATCGCGCAGCATCATCGCGCGCGGTTCGTGGGTCAGCACCTCGAGCAATCTGAAGCCGACCTCGATCGACTGGATGCCGGAGCGCAGCTTTTCCTCGCCGGTCTCGACGCTTTCGTCGTCGGGTTCGGGCGCGTCGAGTGGTTCCGGCGGTTCAGCGGAGTCGGTGTCGGTATGGATCGCGCCGGAGCGGGCAATTGGAGGCATGAGCGAGGCGCATCGAGCGCGTTCAAAGACAGTGAGAGAGGCGTTAGGCGCAACGGTGCTTGGGCCGCGCCGATTCACCATCGTAGAATAGATTCCCTCTATCGTCACTAACGGTTCACTCCCCTATGAAACTTGCCACGCTGAAGGACGGCACGCGCGACGGTCAACTGATCGTCGTGTCCCGCGACCTGCACACCGCGGCCGTCGCCGACGCGATCGCGCCCACCATGCAGCGCGTGCTCGATGACTGGGCCTTCTACGCGCCGCAATTGCAGGACCTGTACGACGGGCTCAACCAGGGCCGCGCACGCAACACCTTCCCGTTCGACGCCAAAGAATGCATGGCGCCGCTGCCGCGAGCGTTCCAGTGGGCCGACGGTTCGTCGTACGTGAATCATGTGGAGCTGGTGCGCCGCGCGCGTGGCGCGGAAATGCCGCCGGAATTCTGGACCGATCCGCTGATGTACCAGGGCGGCAGCGACGACTTTATCGGCCCGAAAGACGACGTGCTGTGCGCCTCTGAAGAGTTCGGTATCGACTTCGAAGCGGAAGTCGCCGTGATCACCACCGACGTGCCGATGGGCGCCACCCCTGACCAGGCGCTCAGGAGCATACGTCTGGTGACGCTCGTCAACGACGTCTCGCTGCGCAATCTGATCCCCGCCGAACTCGCGAAGGGCTTTGGTTTTTTCCAGAGCAAGCCGGCCACATCGTTCGCGCCGGTCGCGGTGACGCCCGATGAACTCGGCGAGAGCTGGCGCGAAGGGCGCCTGCACCGGCCGATGATCGTGCACTGGAACAACAAGAAGGTCGGCCAGCCCGATGCCGGCACCGACATGGTGTTCCATTTCGGCCAACTGATCTCGCACGCGGCGAAAACGCGCAACCTGCGCGCCGGCGCGATTGTCGGCTCGGGCACGGTGTCGAACAAGGACGCGAAGCGCGGCTATTGCTGTATCGCTGAGAAGCGTTGCCTCGAGACCATCGAGCACGGCGCGCCGCAAACCGAGTTCATGAAGTTCGGCGATACCGTGAAGATCGAGATGTTCGACGAAGCGGGCAAGTCGATTTTCGGTTCGATCGATCAGGGCATCGCGCCGCTGGATTGATGCGCCGGTTTGGTGCGGACCGCGGCATCAGGACCGCGCCGCACGCGCTTCGTCGCTTACGAAAGGGTTTCGCCCGATGTCGCCGTCACGACGCGCCGCTACACTGACTGGCGCGGCGGCGGCCCCGGGATAGCGGCTGTCCGTTGATCGCGAAACCGACGCAAAACGGCAAGTGCGCAGGACTTAAGCAGGACACAAGCAGCACATCGGCGCGACATCAAAACGAAAAACCGAGGTGAGGAGACGGCATGCGGCGATTTGAAACCATCGAACGAGGAACCCAAGGCGCTCGTACAGCGAGCGTGCGCGCAACACCATCGCGGCGCGGGCTCGCCCGTCTTGCCGCCGCGCTGTGTGCCGCGCTGCCCGCCATCGCCCTCGCGCAGGTGAAGATCGGCCTCGTGCTGTCGCTGACGGGGCCGGCCGCTTCGCTCGGCATTCCCGCGCGCGACACCACCACACTGCTGCCCAAACAGATTGGCGGCCAGAGCGTCGAATACATCGTGCTCGACGACGCGTCCGACACCACGCAGGCCGTCCAGGACACCAAGAAACTGATCTCCGAGAATCACGTCGACGCGATCATCGGCTCGTCGATCACACCGAATTCGCTCGCGATGATCGACGTGGTTGCCGATGGTGAAACACCCATGATCTCGCTGGCCTCGTCGGCGAAAATCATCGAACCCGTGGATGCGAAACGCCACTGGGTATTCAAGACCCCGCAGACCGACGCGATGATGGCCTCGGCGATTGCCGCGCACGCCAGTACGCACGGCGTCAAAACGATCGCGTTCATCGGCCAGGCCGACGCGCTCGGCGAAACCTTCTACACCGAAGTCGCGAAGTTCGCGCAACTGCATCACATCGACGTGGTGGCGAGCGAGCGCTTCAATCGCACCGATCCGAGCGTGACCGGCCAGGTCCTGAAGATTCTCGCGACCCATCCGGACGCGGTGGTGGTCGGCGCGGCCGGCACGCCCGCCGCGCTGCCGCCGAAGACACTCAGGGAGCGCGGCTACAAAGGGCTGATCTATCACAATCATGGCGTCGGCAATAACGACTTCCTGCGGGTGTGCGGCGCCGACTGCAACGGCACGTTCCTGCCCGCGAGCCCAGTGCTGGTCGCCGCGCAATTGCCGGCGGACCATCCGGCCAAACGTCTCGCGCTCGACTACATCGCGCGCTTCGAGGCCTTGCGCGGACCGGGCAGCGTGTCGGCGTTCGGCTCGTACACGTGGGACGCCGGCATGCTGCTCAGCAACGCGGTGCCGATCGCGCTCAAGGTAGCCGCGCCCGGCACGCCGGAATTTCGCGGTGCGTTGCGCGATGCGCTGGAAGCGACACGTGGTCTTTCGGACACCAACGGCGTGGTCAACATGAGCGCCACGGATCACCTCGGTCTCGATCAACGGGCGCGTGTGATGGTCGAAATCAAGAATGCGAAGTGGGTTTATCAACCGCATTGAAATTTTGCTGGGTTTGCGCGGGTCTTGCGCGGAATATGGCGAATGTGCCCTTAGCTTAGGGCGACGGTTTCAACCGACATACCGATAGACGGATTGCTCATCATGTCTCAGGCACCACACAGTAACGACGCGTTTTACGCGCACTACCACTCGCTGCAATTGCACCGCCATCCGCATGGCGTGCTCGAAGTCGTGATGAGCGGCGAGGGCGCGAACAAGAGCGGCCTTGCCACCGCTAATGCGCGGATGCACTTCGAACTCGCCGAAATCTGGCGCGATATCGATCGGGATCCCGACACGCGTGTCGCGATCATTCGCGGCGAGGGCAAGGGCTTTTCAGCCGGTGGCGACCTGCAACTGGTCGAAGACATGGCGACCGATTTCAACGTCCGCGCACGCGTGTGGCGCGAGGCGCGCGACCTGGTCTACAACGTGATCAATTGCAGCAAGCCGATCGTTTCGGCAATGCACGGTCCGGCGGTCGGCGCGGGGCTCGTAGCCGGGCTGCTCGCAGACATCTCGATCGCGACGAAGTCGGCGCGCATTATCGACGGCCATACGCGTTTGGGCGTGGCCGCCGGTGATCACGCGGCTATCGTCTGGCCGCTTCTGTGCGGCATGGCAAAGGCCAAGTATTACCTGCTGCTGTGCGAGCCGGTGAGCGGCGAGGAGGCCGAGCGGATCGGCCTCGTGTCGCTCGCCGTCGACGAAAACGATCTGCGGCCCAAAGCATTCGAAGTCGCGCAGAAACTGGCCAACGGCTCGCAAACGGCGATTCGTTGGACCAAGTACGCGCTGAACAACTGGCTCCGTTCGGCGGGGCCGGCGTTCGATACGTCGCTGGCGCTGGAATTCATGGGCTTCGCCGGGCCGGATGTGCGCGAAGGCGTGAGCTCGCTGCGCGAGCGGCGCGCGCCGGATTTTGGCGGCGCGGACCCGTGGAGTGGGCAGCCGCGGCACACGCCGGGCGGTGGCGCATCGGGCGGTGGGCGCTCCTGAAGCCGGAGGTCGGCGCATATTGCGCAAAGCCCCGCCGGTCGGCACCTTGAGGTGCAGCGTGAGCGGGACGAACAGCAGCCCAAACTAAGAGCGGTTCGCAGCGCCACGCGCGGTATGATCGAATCAGACGCGCGCGGGACGGCGCTATTTCCTTCCCTTTATGCAGCGAGGCGACAAGCATGACCGATACATCTGGCACCACGCCGCCCTTTCCCGGCTTTCCTGGTTTTCCGCCCGCTGAAATGCTCGAACGCATGTGGGGCATGATGCGTCTCTCGCCGTTCGGCTCGGCGTTTTCAGGCGCGCAGGCTGGCAGCAGCCTGGGGCCGTCGCTGTCGATGATGTCCGACATGATGGCACCGCTCACCAACGTCGAAGAACTCGATAAGCGCATCACCGATATGCGTGCGGTCGAGCAGTGGCTCAAGCTGAATCTGAACATGCTGCAGTCCGCCATTCAGGCGCTCGAAGTGCAACGCGCCACGCTTGCAACGCTGCGTGCGTTTGGTGCGTTCGCGCAGTCGTCGATGGGGCAGCCGGCTTCCGCGGCTGCCGCGCCGAGTCCCTCGCCGACCGGCTGGCCGCACCCGGAAGCCGCTTCGGCTTCTGCCAGTGCAAGCCCATCGGCCGCGCCCGAGCCGGCGCCCGAAGAAGGCGAGGCCGACGTGACACCGCCGTTCGACGCCTCCGCCTGGTGGAATCTGCTTCAATCGCAGTTCAATCAGATCGCCCAGTTTGCGATGACGCAGCCAGGTGCGACGGCCGCCGCGTCAGACGGCTCGGCAACGGACTCGCCAGAAGGCGCGGCGAGCGCTTCGGCATCGGCAGGCGAAGCGGCTGACGCGCCGGAGGGTACCGCAGCGGACGCCGGAGCTGCAGCCAAACGGCCGGCAACGAAACGGGCAACGACGTCGACTTCAACGGCCGCGAAGCGCGCAGGCAGTGCGAGTGCCGCTCCGCGAGCGACGAAAAAGGCTGTTTGACGGCAGGAAAGAAGCGGGTCGGCGCGGCCTGTGCGCCGACAGAGTGCAAAGCCCGGCCGACCAGCAGTGCCAACGAAGTGAATTCGCCGCCTGTCATGGTTTTGACCCCGATCGTCGGCCACACTCCGTGAATCGGGTCGTTTATTGAGAGAAGTCAATCAGGCGCGGGAATTGCGTCTGCTACGGCACGGGAACCGTAAAGTCAGCGTGCTATCATTGTGTAAGCTTCATTGGGCTTTTGGGCGTGCGCTGAAAACAACCAATCCGGCCGCCCATGCTCCATTCGCCGCCGGTACCACCGGCGCAGGGCTGGACGGTGCGGATTCATCGCAGACTGGCTCGACCTCAGGCATAGGGTATCCCTCACCCACGGTTGGCCGCGCAGCGCGTAACTTCTGGTTAATAGCGCCGCGCAAACGCCGGACTTCTTTGCTGCCCGGTGCATCTAGGCGGCCGATTACCGCGTAAAATTGAATGCTTGGCCGATAAACGGTGCACAAAACGGTGCGTTTCGTTCGTCATAAGCAAAAGTGCTACACGTAGTAGTTACAGACACAGACAGTATGCGCAGAACAGGGGTGGGACTATGAACACCATGCTTTATCCGGAACTTTATAAATCGCTCGAATCCGTTCGATGGGACATGGAGAAAGACATTCCCTGGGACAAGTTCGATGCATCGCTATTGACCGACGAGCAGGCAGCGACGATCAAGATGAACGCGATCACCGAATGGTCGGCGTTGCCCGCCACGGAAATGTTTCTGCGTGACAACCATCACGACAGCGATTTCTCCGCATTCATGAGCGTGTGGTTCTTCGAAGAACAGAAGCATTCGCTGGTGCTGATGGAATATCTGCGCCGTTTCAAGCCGGAAATGTGTCCGACCGAAGAAGAACTGCACGCCGTGCGCTTCGAATTCGATCCGGCGCCGCCGCTCGAAACGCTGATGCTGCACTTCTGCGGCGAAATCCGCCTGAACCACTGGTATCGCCGTGCTGCCGAATGGCACACCGAGCCCGTCATCAAGGCCATCTACGAAACCATTTCGCGCGACGAAGCGCGTCATGGCGGCGCGTACCTGCGCTACATGAAGAAAGCGATGGTGCAAACCGGCGACATCGCGCGTGCCGCGTTCGCCAAGATCGGCGTCCTGATGGCATCGGCGCGCCGCACGGAAAAGCCGCTGCATCCGACCAACCTGCACGTGAATCAGGCGCTGTTCCCGCGCGACACGATTCAATCGCGTCTGCCGGATCCGGAATGGCTCGAACGCTGGCTCGACGAGCAGATCCGTTTTGACGACGGCTGGGAAAAGAAGGTGGTCGAGCGGATTCTGCACAACCTGTCGATTCTGTTCGAGCGCACGTTCAACACGGCGCAGGAATTGAACCGTTATCGCAAGGAAGTCGTCCTGCGCTTGCAGGCCGATCAGAAATCGGCTGAACAGCCGGCTTGATGGGTTCAGGTTCGCGGTTTTAAAGTTTCAGGAACGGCCCGGCAGGCGTGAGCTTGCTGGGCCGTTTTGCTTCATGCCGTCCGGCGTGTATCGTGGCGGCACTTCTTTTTTCTTTGCGACTCCGTCATGGCCGCCACTTTTGAACGCAAGATTTTTACGCGCGATGCGCTGGTGAAGCTGCGCGCTTCGATGTCCGCGCCGGTTGTATTTACCAATGGTGTGTTCGACATCCTGCATCGCGGGCATGTGACGTATCTGGCCGACGCCAAAGCGCTCGGCGCTTGCCTGATTGTCGGCGTCAATAGCGATGCTTCCGTGCGCATGCTAGGCAAAGGCGATGACCGGCCGATCAATAACGAGGCTGATCGGATGGCTTTGCTGGCGGCGCTGGAGAGCGTCGATTACGTGGTTTGTTTTGGCGAGAAGACGCCCGTGGAGCTGATTTCGGCGCTGCGGCCGGATGTGCTTGTCAAAGGCGGCGACTACGACATGGATGTTTTGCCGGAGTCGGCCATTGTGCGGGGTTGGGGCGGCAAGGCCTTGGCGATTCCGTTCGAGCATGAGCGCTCGACTACCGCGTTATTGAAGAAGGTTCGCGCGCAAGGGTGATCTTTACTGCGGCAGCGCCGATGCCGCGATCGGCGCCGTCGGCGCCGGACCGCCTACCACTGCCTGGTCGGCGGCTTCGGCTGCCGTGACGGGGTGCACCTTCAACCACTCCGCATGGAACTGGCGGTTCAGGTGGTTCGGCTCGCGGCCGCCGGCTGTGGGCGTGGGGCCGAATACGCCGCGCATCGCGACGAATGCCAGCATGTTGGCAAGAAACAAGATGGCGATCAGCCAGCGCAGCATCGTTAGTATTCCCCGTTAATGAGTTCAGCCGCTGTCATCCCGCCGTAATTCGGAAGGCCGCGGCTTAGACGTCGCGTTCCATCGCGCGCTCGGCAGCAATCAGCGCAAGCCCCGACAGCACCAGCGAATCGTGGCGAGTATGCGGCACTTTTAGCGCGCTTGTCACTTCGTCCACTGCGCCGCCGCTTACCACCAGGCGCACCGGCACCTGCCATTCGTCCTGCAAGTCACGCCACATGCGCTCGATCAGGCCGGCTTGCGCCAACGTGCATCCGGCCGACAACGAGCGTGGCGTATCTGTCGCGAAGAACGGGCCGCGGCGCTCGCGATGAGACGGGGCGTCCGCATCGAGCAAGCCGCGCGCTGAGTGGGCGTCGAGTGTCGGCAGTTGCGCTGTGTGCTCGCCTAGCGAGCGCATCATCAAGGTCCAACCCGGCGCAATCAGACCGCCGACAAAGCTGCCGTCCGCACGCAACGCTTCAAGCGTGGTCGCGGTGCCGAACGTCGCAATGAGCAGATTCTCACCGGGAAATGCAGCGTGCGCTCCAATCAGACCCGCCCAGCGATCGCTGCCGAGCGCATGCGGCGTCGTATAGCTATTGGTCACGCCGCATTGTTGAGCGCAGGCGCGGATCGTCGTGCGCGGCAGTTGCGGCCAGTGAGCGTCGAGTAGGGTGGCAATCCGTGCCGCGACGCTTTCGCCCGCCACGTTGGATAACCATGCGCCGCCCGGCGTCGGCAACGTCGACCAGTCAGGCTGGTCAGCGCTGCCGTGCGCGAGCGCGCCGGTCGCGATCTGCGTACCGTCCGGCTGCACCAGCGCCCACTTGACGCGACTATTGCCCGCGTCGATCAACAGATAAGGCGCGCCGCTCGTCATGCCGCACCGTCGGCCAGACGCAGCGAGACGTCACCGGTCGCGACGGTCAGACGCCCGGCCGCCGTGTTGAGCAGCAGTTGTCCGCGTTCGTCGACGCCTGCGGCCACGCCGCGCGCCAGCTCTTTACCTTGCTCCAGCAGCACGACTTCACGGCCTGCGTAGGCGTGCACGGCGTTCCAGCGCGTCTGGAACGGCGCGAAGCCTTCCGCGCCGAAGCGCTGCAGCGCGGGTTCGAGCGCGTTCAGTTCCGCCGCCAGCGTATCGGTGAGGTTTGCATTCGGCAGCGCGCGTTGCAGTGCTGTCGGTGTGGCGCCGCGCGCTTGCGCCGGCACGTCCGCGTTGAGCGCCCCGACCTTGGCGGCGAGCTCGTCCGCGCCCTTCACGTTGGTGCCGATACCGATCACCACGGCGCTCGCGTTGTCCGTGCTCCATGCGGTTTCGATCAGGATGCCGGCCAGCTTGTCGCCTTCGAGCAGCACGTCGTTGGGCCACTTCAGCGCGATTTGCCCAGGGCCTGCGACCGGCAACGAGCGCAGCCCGTCGACCAGCGCCACGCCCACCGCGAGACTCAAGCCCGCCAGTCCTTCGAGCGGGCGCGGCAGCACGCATGCCACCGAAAACAACAATGCATTGCCCGGTTCCGCATACCATGGGCGGCCACGACGGCCGCGGCCCGCGGTTTGCAGATACGCGACCCGCACGATCGGCCGCGGCAGCGCGCCGGCCTTGCGCGGCAATGCCTTGACGCGCGTCATCAGGTCGGCGTTGGTCGAGCCGGTTTCCTCGACGATTTCGATCGGCCAGTCGTGCGCGTGCGGACCGAATAGCGCGACGGCGCGCTCGCGGTCGATGCGCCAGTCGGAAGCCGCAGCGGCTTGGGGTGGGGTCTTGGAGGCGTTCATGTCTCATATTGTAGCCACAGCGAACGCTACGAGTCCGTGAGCACGGTTCAAGCGCCGCGCCTTCGTTACAATGACCCCTAATCCGATAACCAGATTCCAGCGATCCTTGAACTACGACACTCCGCCCGGCCTTGAAGTCGCGGCTGGCAGCCAAGGAAAGATCGTCCGGCTCTCGGGCCAGTGGACGGCGCTCGCGCTCGCACGCGACAAGGCCACCGGTCACGTGATCCCTTTGTTGCGCTCGCTGGTCGGCGCTGAAGGCATCGGCCAGTGGGACCTGTCGCGTATCGACCGGATGGACCACGTCGGCGGTCAGGCACTGTGGCGCGTGTGGGGCCACAAGATGCCCCCGGACACCACGCTCACCGATACGCAACGCGACATTTTCGAGCGCATCGCTCTGCTCGACACGGCGCGCGAAAAGGTCGAGCCGGTGATCAAGTTCGATCCGTTCACCCGGCTCGGCCTCGCGATTTTCTCGTTCTTCGAGCACCTGTACGGCGGATTCGGCATGCTCGGGCAGGTCGTGCTCGATCTTCTCGCGATCGCGCGCAAACCGAAAATCACGCCGTGGACCGAGATCTCGGCGAACGTCTATAACGCCGGCACCAAGGCGTTGCCGATCACCGCGCTGGTCGCGTTCCTGATCGGCATCGTGCTGAGCTATCTGTCGGCGCAGCAACTGCGGCTGTTTGGCGCGAATCAGTACATCGTCAATATTCTTGGGCTGTCGGTGATTCGCGAACTGGGGCCGGTGCTGTCGGCGATTCTGGTGGCGGGCCGTTCGGGCTCGGCGATTACCGCGCAGATCGGCGTGATGCGCGTCACCGAAGAACTCGACGCCATGCGCGTGATGGGCATCCCGCACGGCCTGCGGCTGATTTTGCCGCGCGTGGTCGCGCTCGGCGTCGCCATGCCGCTCCTCGTGATGTGGACTAACATCATCGCGTTGACGGGCGGTGCGCTCGCCGCGAAGATCGTGCTCGGCATCGACATGAGCTACTTCGCGCGCGCCTTGCCGAGCGTGGTGCCGGTCGCGAACTTGTGGATCGGCCTTGGCAAGGGCGTTGCGTTCGGCATGCTGATTGCGATCGTCGGCTGTCACTTCGGCTTCCGTATCAAGGCCAATTCGCAAAGCCTCGGCGAAGGCACGACGACCTCGGTGGTGACCTCGATCACCATCGTGATTCTCGCGGACGCGGTGTTCGCGATTCTCTTCCAGAACGTGGGGCTAGGATGATCGCGCCACTCACCCAGGCCGTACGCGGCCAACCGATGCCCGAGATTGCGGAGCCGGTGATCGAGGTGATCGATATCACCAAGCGCTACGGCCGCAACATCGTGCATCAGCATCTGAATTTCGACGTGCGGCGCGGCGAGATCGTCTCGATCGTCGGCGGATCGGGCTCGGGCAAGACCACGCTGGTGCGGCAGATTCTCGGGCTGGAGCGGCCGTCGTCGGGAACGATCAAGCTGTTTGGTCAGGACATTGCCACCATTTCGCCTGACGATGCGCTGCTCATGCGCAGCCGCTCCGGGATGCTGTTTCAGCGCGGCGCGTTGTTCTCGTCGCTTTCGGTGTTCGACAACGTCGCGCAGCCCTTGCGCGAACTCGGCAAGGTGCCCGAGAACCTGCTGCGCGACATCGTGATGCTCAAGCTCGAGATGGTCGGCCTGCCGTGCAAGCACGCGTCGAAGATGCCGTCCGCGCTTTCGGGCGGGATGATCAAGCGCGTGGGTATTGCGCGCGCCATTGCGCTCGAGCCGGAGTTGCTATTTCTCGACGAACCGACCGCCGGGCTCGATCCGCAGGCGTCCGACGAATTCGTCGAACTGATTTCCGCGTTGCATCGCGCGCTTGGTCTGACGGTGGTGATGGTCACGCACGATCTCGACACGATGATCGCGCTGTCCACCCGCGTCGCCGTGCTGGCGGATCGGAAGGTGCTGGTCGCCGCGCCGGTCGAAGAGGCGGCGGGCGTCGATCATCCGTTTATCCGCGAATATTTCCTCGGCCTGCGCGGGCGTCGTGCGCTGCAGGCGCTGCCGCCGGAACGCCGCGCGAAGTTGCCGCGCGCGGCGCTCGAATCGGCATCGTCCGAATTGCCGCTGTGAACCAGGGAACCTGACAATGGAAAACAAATCACATGCCTTCTGGGCAGGGATCTTCACGGTGGCCTTGCTGGCTGCAATCGCAGTGGCCGGTTTTTTGTTCAACGTCGACCGTTCCGTGCGGGTGCCGTACGATCTGATTGCGCGCACCAACGTCACGGGGCTCTATACCGACGCGGCAGTGCGCTATCGCGGGCTCGACGTCGGCAAGGTGCAGTCGATCAAATTCGATCGGGATCATCCGGGGCAAATCCTGATTCGCATTCTCGTCGACACGCACGCACCGATTACGCACTCCACGTTCGGCAGCCTCGGGTTCCAGGGTGTGACGGGTATTGCGTTCATCCAATTGGATGACAGTGGACGCGATCCGACGCCGCTCGCGTCGTCGGCGAAAGCGGTGGCGCAGTTGCCGATGCATCCGGGCTTGCTCGATCAGTTACAGCAACGCGGCGACGTTTTGCTGCGCAAACTCGAAAGAGTCACAGACGACGTCGACAATCTGTTGTCGCCGGAAATGGTTAGCCAGTTGCAGGGCACGGCAGCGAGCCTTCAGAAGGCCGCCGACGGTGTCGCCACGCTGACCCAGCAGATGGCGCCGGCAGCCGGCAAGCTGCCCGCCACGATCAACGCACTGGATCGCACGCTGGCGTCGACCAATCAGTTGATCACCAGTCTGAACCGCCCGGACGGGCCGTTCGAGACCAACCTGAACAAGGTCGGAACGGCTGCCCAGCAAGCGGGCGACGCGCTGGTGTCGATGGACAGTTCGATGCAGGAGTTGTCGGCGCGCGTCGGTTACGACACACTGCCGCGCGTCAATTCGCTCGCCGAAGACGTGCGCTCCGCGGCCCGTTCCGTGGACCGCGCTGCCGACACGTTCAGCACCAATCCGCGCAGCGTGCTGTTCGGTGCGCCGAGCGCTTCGCCGGGCCCTGGCGAAGCGGGTTTTACGTGGCCCGCCGCCCGAGCCGCCGCCCATGCTGCCCAATGAAATGATTTGCAGGTTTTGAAGAAGGAACATGGTTATGTCACGCTCGATTCACCGATTGTTGTCCTCGAGCGCCGCGCTTGCGATGCTGCTCGCGTTCGGCGTGCTGGCTGCAGGCTGCGCCGGCACCCCTGCGGCGATCTCGGACATCCGCTACGACCTCGGGCCGCCGAATCCGGCGGCCTCGGCCGGCACGCTGCCGGCGGTGAAGGTGCTCGATGTCAGCGCGCCCGACAACCTCGAATCTGACAAGCTGATTTACCGGCTTAGCTACGCCGACGCGCAGCAGACGGCGTCGTACGCGAACAGCCACTGGACCATGATGCCGTCGCAACTGCTGACCCAGCGTCTGCGCGGTGCGCTCAGTTCGCGTGGCACCGTGCTGACCGGGGCTGACGGCGTGCACGCGCCGGTCCTGAAGGTCGATCTGAGCGAGTTCGAACAGGTCTTCGATAGCCGGTCGGAAAGCCACGCCGCGGTCACCGCGCGCGCCACGTTGACGCAGAACGGCAAGGTGATCGGCCAGCGCACTTTCCTCGCGCGCGCGCCGTCCAGTTCTGCGGACGCAGCCGGCGGCGCGCAGGCGCTCGCCGCAGCCAGCGACGACCTCGTCTCGCAGATCGGCGCATGGCTCGGCGTGCAGGCGCTGGTCGCCGCGCAATGACCGGCATGCAGCGCAAAGAACGGAGCGCTGCATGAGCGTTAAGCCCTGGCAGCGCCGTCCTTCGGCGCTCGCCCGGCAGGCGCTGGGGCTGTACACGGCGCTGATCGTCTACGGGTCGTGGTATCCGTTTTCCGGCTGGCGTTCGCTCGGCCTCGCCCCGTTTGCCTATCTGTCCGATCCCATGCCGCAGTACCTGACGGCGTTCGACGTCGTCACGAACGTGCTCGGCTATATGCCGTTCGGCGCGCTGGTGGTGCTCGCGGTGTATCCGCGTTGGCGCGGCACGCTGGCGGTGGCGTTGGCTTTCGTGCTCGGTGGGTTGCTGTCGGGCGTGATGGAGGCGGTGCAAACCTATCTGCCGACGCGCGTTGCCTCCAATCTCGACCTGGCCGCCAACGCGCTCGGCGCGCTGCTCGGCGCGGCGATCGTGTCGCCGGCCACCGGCGCGTTGCTCGATCGCGGCTTGCTGCGGCGTGTGCGGCTCCTCTGGTTCGAGCGCGACACGGCGGCGCTCGCCTGTCTCGTCGCCTTGTGGCCGTTCGCGACCATGTACCCGGCGCCACGGCTTTTCGGTCTCGGTAACTGGCCGCGCGCGCTGTGGCTGCGTTTCGATTCGACGACGCAGGATGCCTTGCTCGCATGGACACCGCCTGCCTGGCACGTCGGCGCGTGGCCGGCGCTGGTTGCCGCCTGGCTGCCCGACGACGCTTGGGAAGCCGTCATCACCACGCTCAATCTGTTCGCCGCACTGGCTCTCGCCTCGCTGCCGGTGCGCCGCCATGCACCACTCGTGCGCCTGTTGATCGTGTTTATCGTCATGACTTTGTGCGTCAAGGCGGGCGCGACCTTTCTGCAATCGCAATCCGGTCTTGCGTTCGACTGGGCGACGCCCGGCGCGCTGGCAGGGCTCGTGTGCGGTACTGTCACCGCACTGCTGGCGCTGGGCTTGCGGCGCAGGTTGCGCGCGGCGCTCGCGGCCTGCGCGCTGACGATCGCGCTCGTGTTCGTCAATCTGCTGCCGGTCAATCCGTATTTCGATGCCGTACTGGCGGACTGGCGCCAGGGACGGTACCTGCACTTCAATGGTCTCGCGCATTGGATCGCGTGGATCTGGCCGTATGCGGCGCTGGTGTGGCTCGCCTATCTCGTCGAACAGGTGTGGCTCAAGCGGCGCGTGGAGCGCGCATGAAGCAAGGGCGACGCGTGCGTGCGGCCGTGCGTCCGCCGCTCAGCGACCGCCAGCCCCGCTCGCTATAATCTTCTGCACAACAGGCGCGCTGCGGCGCTTCCAGCACCATTCCCACTCTTACAGTCTCGCCCCTCCGGACATCATGGACTCCTACTACAAGTACCACGTCTTCTTCTGTCTCAACCAGCGCGATCCCGGCGCGGAGCGTCCGAGTTGCGCGAATTGCAATGCGCAGGCGATGCAGGAACACGCGAAAAAGCGCGTGAAGCAACTCGGCCTTGCAGGCCCGGGCCAGGTGCGTATCAACAAGGCCGGCTGTCTCGAGCGTTGTGAGCTCGGCCCGGCGCTCGTCGTGTATCCGGAAGGCGTCTGGTACACGTATGTCGACGAGAGCGACATCGATGAAATCGTCGATTCGCATCTTGTGAACGGCAAAGTCGTCGAGCGTCTGAAAATCGATCAATAAACCGCGCCATGAATGCACATACGAAGAAGTATCTGATCGACGGCCCGATCGGCAAGATCGAAGTCGCCCTGGATCTGCCCGATGACATGCGTGACAACGGCGCCGCGCCGCGCGGCATCGCGCTGGTCGCGCACCCACACCCGCTGTTCGGCGGCACGATGGACAACAAGGTCGCGCAGACGCTCGCGCGCACGCTCGTGCAGTTGAACTACGTGACGTACCGCTCGAATTTCCGGGGTGTCGGCGAAACGCAGGGCGAGCATGACTCCGGTATCGGCGAGCGCGACGATCTGCGCGCCGTGCTCGATCACATACGCGCGCAAGCAGGACAGGGCGATCTGCCCCTCGTACTGGCAGGCTTTTCGTTCGGCACTTTCGTGCTGTCGCACGTTGCCGCGAAGCTGCGCGAAGAAGGTCAGGCGATCGAGCGAATCGTGTTCGTGGGCACTGCGGCGAGCCGGTGGGAAGTCGCGCCTGTACCGGAAAACACGCTCGTGATTCACGGCGAAACCGACGAGACCGTTCCCATTCAGTCGGTTTTCGACTGGGCGCGGCCGCAGGAATTGCCGGTCGTCGTGATTCCGGGGGCAGAGCATTTTCTGCATCGCAAGCTGCACGTCCTGAAGCGGATCATCGTCGACGCGTGGCGTTAAAGCATGCGTCGCGCGTGTTTTCCGGGGTACAGGTACGTGCAAACGCAAATTAATCGCCGCCCCTTGCTCAAAGATACCAGGATAGCGCGCGTATAATGAGCGCTCTTTTTTGGGCGCAGCATTGCCCACCCGGCAGTTCGCGCGACGCGTAGCTTCTTTCTCGCGCGCAGCGGTGCCGGATGCGAGGCGTGCTGCGCGAACCGATCGCGTCGCCGGAAGTCCAATGGGCGCCGCGCCGTTTTTACGGCCTGACGCTCGCCGACCGGCTCCTCCAATCTGTGCGCCCTGCGCGCGATGTATTTTTCCGCACGAATCGACCCTATGCGTTTCTCCACCTCCGGCCGCACGTCATTCCCGTCAGTTTCTTCTTTCGTTCCCACTACGCTTAGCCGTGCCGTGACCCTCGGCATCGTGCTGCCGGCCACGCTCATTGCCAGCACGGCGTTCGCGCAGGTGCCGCCGCCCGGCGTGAACGCGCGCTCGTGGGTGCTCGTCGATGCCACCAGCAATCAGGTGCTCGCCTCGGGCAATCCCGACGAACGCGTCGAACCGGCCTCGCTGACCAAGCTGATGACCGCGTACCTCGTCTTCGAAGCACTGCAGACGAAGAAGATCACGATGGACCAGACGGTGATGCCGAGCGAAGCGGTGCGCCGCGTGCGCACCGACGAATCGCGCATGTTCATCGAAGCCAACAAGCCGGTGACCGTACACGATCTGGTGTACGGCATGATCATCCAGTCGGGTAACGACGCGGCGATCGCGCTGGCCGAACTGGTGGGCGGCAGCGAGGCGCAGTTCGTCAACATGATGAACACCGAAGCCCAGAAACTCGGCATGAAGAACACGCATTTCGCCGACGTGAACGGCATGCCCGACGCGCAGCACTACACCACGGCGGGCGACCTCGCGGTGCTGTCGGCGCGCCTGATTCGTGACTTCCCCGACTACTACAACATCTTCTCGGTCAAGGAATTCACGTACAACAAGATCAAGCAGCCGAACCGCAACCGTCTGCTGTGGATCGACCCGACGGTGGACGGCCTGAAGACCGGTCATACGCAAGCGGCCGGCTACTGCCTGATCGCCAGCGCGAAGCGTCCGCTGCCGGGCACGGCCGACGGCTCGCGCCGTCTCGTCTCGGTGATGATGGGCGAGGTCAAGGAACACGACCGCGTGCAGGACAGCCTGAAGATGCTGAACTACGGCTACACCGCGTACGACACGGTGCGTCTGTACAAGGCGAGCCAGGTGGTAGGCACGCCGCGCGTCTACAAGGGTGCGCAGGACACCGTGCAGATCGGCGTGAAGGGCGATCAGTACATCACCGTGCCGAAGGGCATGGGCGACAAGGTGAAGCCGCAGATCGAACAGATCGATCCGCTGATCGCACCGATCGCGAACGGTCAGCAGGTCGGCACCGCGAAGCTCGTGGCCGACGGGAAGGTGCTGGCGCAATTCCCGATCGTCGCGTTGCAGGCTGTGCCGCAAGCCGGCGTGGTCGGCCGTGTGTGGGATTCGCTCATGCTGATGTTCAACAAGAAGAAGTAAGAGCCCGATTGCGATGACCGCTGTTTCCGATGTTTCGCTCGACCCGATCGTTTATCTGAACGGCGAGCTGGTGCCCTTGTCCGAAGCGCGCGTGCCGGTTCTCGACCGCGGCTTTATTTTCGGCGACGGCATTTACGAAGTCGCGCCGTTGTATCCGCATGCGAGCGGCCGTACGGCGTTTCGCTTCAGGCATCATCTGGCGCGCCTTGCGCGCTCGCTGGACAAGATCGGCATCGTCAATCCGTTCGACGATGCCGGCTGGCGCGAGCTGATCGACCGCGTGGTCGCGGCTAATGAAGCGGACGCAGGCCTGCGCGCCGATCAGGACGCGATTGCTTACGTTCAGATCACACGGGGCGTCGCGAAGCGCGGTCACGCGTTTCCGGCCGGCATCCAGCCGACCGTGTTCGTAATGGTTACGCCGCTGAACCTGCCGGACGCCGCCCAGCGCGCGCAGGGCGTGCGCTGCGTCACTGCTGAAGACCGCCGCTGGCTCAATTGCGACATCAAATCGGTGTCGCTGCTCGGCAATGTTTTGATGGCGCAGTACGCGGCTGAAAACGACGCGTTTGAGACGATCCAGTTTCGCGATGGCATGCTGACTGAAGGTTCGTCTTCGAATATCTGGATGGTGAAGGACGGCGTGTTGTACGCGCCGCCGCGCAGCCGCAAGATTCTCGAAGGGATTCGCTACAGTCTGATCGAAGAGCTAACGAGTGAATGCGGCATTCGCTTCGAGGCGCGCGAAATCGCCGAAGCTGAGCTGCGTGCCGCCGACGAGATTCTGGTCAGTTCCGCCACGAAGGAAGTGCTGCCGGTTACGCGGCTCGACGGTCAGCCGGTCGGTAACGGCAAGCCGGGCGCGGTGTTTGCGGCCTTGTACGCGGCCTATCAGCGTGCCAAGGCCAAGGAAGCGCAAGAAGCGCAGCAAGGAGTAGAAAGTGAATCCCGCGAAAGAATCATTGCTTGAGTTTCCGTGCGACTTTCCCATCAAGATCATGGGCAAGTCGCATCCCGAGTTCGCCGAGACGATTGTCACGGTGGTTCGGCAGTTCGATAACGAAGTTGATCCCGCTCGCGTGGAAACGCGGCCGTCCAGCGGCGGCAATTACACCGGTTTGACGGTTACCGTGCGCGCGACGAGCCAGGCGCAGCTCGACGATATTTATCGCGCGCTCACTGGCCATCCGATGGTGAAGGTGGTGCTTTAACGCCAGGCTCTGTGCCTACGGATGCCTCTGGATTACGGCGTGACGCGCAATGCATCCGCCGCCAGATCGGCGCTTGCAGCAGAGCCCACCTCACAAGCCTGCTCAAAAAGCTGTTTGAACCGTCCCACTTCTTCGAATACCCAGGCGCGGAACGCCTTGACGCGCGCGGTTTCGAGCATCTGTGGCGGGCAGATGAAGTAGTACTGCCACGGGCTCGGTCCATCCACATCGAATAGCCGCACAAGGCGGCCTGCCGCGATCTCGTGCATCGCCAGCGAACGGCGCGTGAGCGCGACCCCCTGGCCGTCGATGGCCGCCTGCAGCAGGTTCGACGAATCCTGATATAGCACGCCACGCTTCGGCTCAGGCCAGTCGGTGAGGCCGGCGGCATCGAACCACGGGCGCCAGAGTTCGTCGTCCGAGCGCAGGAGCTGAACCTTGGCCAGATCGGCCGGCGTTTGCGGCAGCTTGCCACCGTTGAAATTCGGCGCGCAAGCCGGAAAGAAGATCTCCTCCAGCAGCAACTCCGCGTGCAGCCCCGAATATTTGCCGTAGCCGAAGCGGATCGCCACGTCGACGTCGTCGCGCGCGAAGTCCGTCAGCGCGTTCGTGGACAGCAGTTCGAGGTCCCACTGGGGATGCGCCTCGATAAAGCTGCCGATGCGCGGCGTCACCCAGCGCGCCGCAAACGAGGACAGCATGGACACGACCAGGCGCCGTTCGCGGTCGCCGGCACGGACTTCGCGGGTGGCGTCAGCAAGTCCCATCAACGCGGTGCGCACGCGCGTGGCATAGCGGCGGCCTGTGTCCGTGAGCCGTACGCGCTTGCCGTCGCGGGCGAACAGTGCGATGCCCAATTCTTCCTCCAGCGCGCGAATCTGGTGACTGACGGCGCCGTGCGTGACGAACAGCTCGTCGGCGGCGCGCGAGAAGCTCTCGTGGCGGGCGGCGGCTTCGAACGCCTTGATGGCGTTCAGCGGAGGTAGTTGCCGGAGGTCCATCGCAATATTTCTCACATAGAGGTGAAAATAGATCGTTTTGCGTAAACCCTTGCTACGCCTAGGATTGTAGTCACGAAACGAATTTTGGCGAGGGCATGATGCGAGAAATTTCCTCTAGTATCGCGTTTGAAATCCGCAATGGCGAAACCATTCCTATGAAGGTAGCACGCAGCACCAAGCTGGTCGTGCACGGCGGCGCGGTGTGGGTCACGCGCAGCGACGATACCGAGGACTACTGGCTGCAGCCCGGCCACACGCTACGGCTGCGGCGCGGTGAGCGCTTGTGGTTGAGCGCCGAGGGCAGCACGCATGCGAAGGTCGCGTTTTCGGTGCCGACACGCTGCGATGAGCGTGCGCTGAACTGGCTCGCGCGGGTCGGAGAACGGCTGGCGGCCCGCATGCGTGGGGGCTGGCGCACGGTGTGAGCGCTGGCGGCGCCGTGACGCGATGGCGGACCGGCGCTGCAGTTGAACGGCGCTCCGGCGCGAAACGAAGCGCGACTCCGGTAAGCGGAGTTCCGGCAGGAAACGAAGCGCCGCCGAGTCCTGAAGTGGGCGCGTCCGGCGGGGATGTCAGGATTTCGGTAAACTGTCGGGATCATGTGCACCACCCCGGTTTCCCCGTCTCCCTTGCCCGCCACGGCGCCGCTTACGCTGCGCTGGCTCGGCAACGAACCTTACGAAGCCAGTTTCGAAGCGATGCGCGCGTTCACCGACGCGCGCACCGCCGATACACCCGACGAGATCTGGCTGGTCGAACACCCCCCCGTCTTCACGCTAGGCCAGGCCGGCGACCCGGCGCATCTGCTGGCCGCCGACAGCGGCATTCCGCTTGTGAAAGTCGACCGGGGCGGGCAGATCACGTATCACGGGCCCGGACAGGTGGTTGCCTACCTGTTGCTGGATCTGCGCCGACGCAAGCTGATGGTGCGTGAGATGGTCACCCGGATCGAGCAGGCCGTGATCGACACCCTCGCGGCGTATAATCTCGCCGGAGAACGCAAGGCGGGCGCCCCCGGTATCTACGTGGCGCCTGGGCCGGACGCCGGGTTGCATGCCGGCGCCAAGATCGCCGCGCTGGGTCTGAAAATCCGGAACGGCTGCAGCTATCACGGCGTGAGCCTGAATGTGAACATGGACTTGCAGCCGTTTCTGGCCATCAACCCATGCGGCTACGCGGGGCTCGAAACAGTCGATATGGCAACGCTGGGCGTTGCCGCCGGCTGGGACGACGTGGCCCGTACCTTTGCAGCACGCCTCACCGCAAACCTCGACGGCAGTCCCGCGGCCGTCGCCCAACCGCAGGCCGGTGCCCTCACCGCCTGACTGGACCGAACGAATGACTGACGTTACCGCGAACCTCGCAGCTTCTCCCGCTCCTGATGCCGTGCCGGCTCCCGCCGCTGCCTACGACGCCACCGCGAAGCAGAAAGCCCAAGCCAAAACCGCCCGTATTCCGATCAAGATCATCCCGATCGAAAAGCTGAAAAAACCGGACTGGATCCGCGTCAAAGCGGCCACCGGTAATTCGCGCTTTTCGGAGATCAAGCAGATTCTGCGCGAGCACAACCTGCACACGGTGTGTGAAGAAGCGAGCTGCCCGAACATCGGCGAATGCTTCGGCAAGGGTACCGCGACGTTCATGATCATGGGTGACAAGTGCACGCGCCGCTGCCCGTTCTGTGACGTTGGCCACGGCCGCCCGGATCCGCTCGATGTGGATGAACCGGGCAATCTGGCGCGCACCATCGCCGCGCTGAAGCTGAAGTACGTGGTGATCACCAGCGTCGACCGTGACGATCTGCGCGATGGTGGCGCTGCTCACTTCGTGGAATGCATCCGTCAGACGCGCGAACTGTCGCCGGAGACACGCATTGAAATTCTGACGCCGGACTTCCGCGGCCGTCTGGATCGCGCGCTCGGCATTCTGAACGCCGCACCGCCTGATGTGATGAACCACAACCTCGAAACGGTACCGCGTCTGTACAAGGAAGCACGTCCCGGTTCGGACTACGCGCATTCGCTGAAACTGCTGAAGGATTTCAAGGCGCTGCATCCGGACGTCGCGACCAAGTCCGGCTTGATGGTCGGCCTCGGCGAGACCGAAGAAGAAATTTTGCAGGTGATGCGGGATCTGCGCGAGCACGACGTGAACATGCTGACGATCGGCCAGTATCTGCAACCGTCGGAACACCATCTGCCGGTGCGCTCGTATGTGCATCCGGACACGTTCAAGATGTACGAGGAAGAAGCGTACAAGATGGGCTTTACCCACGCCGCTGTGGGCGCGATGGTTCGTTCGAGCTACCACGCCGATCTGCAGGCGCATGGAGCCGGGGTGGTTTGAATGGTTTAGTGTGTTGCCAGTTTGAAAATGCAAAGCCCGCACATGTTGCGGGCTTTGCTCTTTCTGGCAGGCCGGCTTGTGCAGTCTGAGTCATGCGCCGGCGGTCTACTTGCGCGGGCTACCGGTAATACCGTGCGAGCAGCATGCAGATCGAGGCGAGCGTTCCACCAATGATCGTGAAGGGGAACATGAGGTCGATAAAACGATCGCGAAAGGCACGGTTCTCGATGACGTAGTCGATCAGATTGGGCATGTGGGTTCTCCCTGTGAGGCGTGGTGACAAAGTATAGCCCAGCCGTTGGAAATTAGTTAGGTTAGCGAATAATGAGATATGGAGAACGAAGTCGCGATGATTGCTGTCATCACAAGTGAAAGCCATATCAGCCGCCGGTCACGAGTTCTCTCGCTGCAGTCATGTACCGGTTGGGATACGGAATCAGCCGCAGCGAATGACACGAGTACGGACGCCGCGACGATAAACAACACGTGCCACAGCAGCCCCGCCAACATGAAAGCGAGCGTGCTGTTCGTCGACGCTTCGCTCAATGCGCTACCGATCTCGTAGCAAGCGCTGGCACACATAGAAATGACGACCCATAGTAGCTGACCTTCCCGAATGGCTCTCGCTGAGATGCCTTTCGACGCGTACCTATAGAGGCGCGAAAAACTCAATAAGGGAAGCAGGGCGATCGGCGCGAATACGGGTACGCCGACATTAAAAAACAACCAACTCAAGCGGCTAAGGATAACGATCATAAGAATGCGAAGTGAGGGAGACGCAGTGATCATCCCGCTCTGGCCAACACGCGGTCAATCCGCCGAACGGCCAGCTTGTACAAAGGCATCCCAATCCGTAACCATTCGCTAGAACCCTTCTACTGGCCACCGCAGCAGTCGCGCCGATCCAACTCAGCGTGAAAAGCAATGCTCGAACAGCGTCATTAGCAATCGCGGATTAATTAGAACCGCCTGTGGACAAACTCCCTATAGTCGAAAGCCTCCCAGACAACACACACTAAAGGGGTTTCTCGATGAACCGCTTGCTTCGTCCGTTGGCCGCGTTCGCTACGCTGCTGGCGCTGTCCGCGCCGTTTTCTTCCGTTGCACACGCCGACACCAAAGAAGTCGTGATCGCGTATCAGGACATGGTTGTGCCTTGGCGCTATGCGCAGGCCACGGGCGAAGTCGAGAAAGCCACCGGCTACAAGGTCACCTATCGCAAGCTCGGCAGCGGCGCCGACGTGATCCGCGCGCTGGCTTCGGGCTCGGTGCAACTCGGCGAAGCGGGGTCGAGTCCGATTGCCGCCGGGCTGTCGCAGGGCGTCGATATTTCGCTGTTCTGGATTCTCGACAACATCAACGACGCCGAAGCGCTGGTCGCGCGTGACGGTTCCAATGTCACCAGTGTCGCGGGTCTGAAGGGCAAGAAGATTGGCGTGCCGTTCGTGTCGACCTCGCACTTTCATACGCTGGTCGCACTGCAAAACGCCGGCGTGAATCCGTCGGATGTGAAGATCGTCAATCTGCGTCCGCCTGAAGTCGCGGCGGCGTGGGAGCGCGGCGACATCGACGCGACTTACATCTGGGACCCGGTGCTGGCGAAGGTGAAGAAGAACGGCAAGGTGTTGATCACGTCCGGGCAGGTCGCGCAGCAAACCGGCAAGGCGACGTTCGACGGCTTCGTCGTCGACCGCAAGTTCGCGAGCCAGAACGCCGAGTTCGTCGCTCGCTTCGTGAAGGTGCTGGCCGCGACCGATGCGAGCTATCGCGATCACACGTCAGCATGGACCGCGACATCGCCGCAGGTCGAGGCGGTTGCGAAGGAGTCCGGCGCTACCGCACAGGAAGTGCCGGCGAGTCTCGCGCTGTATGCGTTCCCGACGCCGGCCCAGCAGGCGTCGAATGCATGGCTTGGGGGCGGTGCGCAATCCGGCGCGGCTAAATCTCTCGCTGCGACCGCTGCGTTCCTGAAGACACAAGGCACGATTCAGAACGTGCTGGCCGATTACTCGACCGGCGTCGATCCGCAGTTCGTACAGCGTGCGGCGCATTAAGTTGTGAGCATGGCTATCCATCAGCATCGTGAGGCACGGCGATGAGCGGTCTTGAGATACGGCGGTTGCACGTCGCCTACGAAGGCGCACGCGGCGCGGCGCCGCACATCGCGCTCGCCGACGTCGATCTGCACATCGAGCCGGGCGAGTTCGTCGTCGCGCTGGGTGCGTCCGGTTGCGGCAAGACGACTTTGCTGAACTGCATCGCCGGTTTCATTCAGCTGACCGAAGGCGAGGTGCGTCTGAACGGCGAACCCGTGCTTGGACCGGGCGCGGACCGCGGTGTCGTGTTTCAGAAGTACGCGCTGATGCCCTGGCTCGACGTACTCGACAATGTCGCGCTCGGCCTGCGTTTTCAGCGCGTGCCGAAAGCGCAGCGCGAGCGCATCGCGCAGGAGATGCTGGCGCTGGTTGGGCTCGAGAAGCATGCGCGTTCGCGGGTCTACGCACTGTCGGGCGGCATGCAGCAGCGCGTGGGCATAGCACGCGCGCTGGCAAGCGATCCGCAAGTGCTGCTGATGGACGAACCGATGGGCGCGCTCGACGCGATGACGCGCGAGTCGATGCAGGAACTCGTGCTCGACGTCTGGGGCCGCACACGCAAGACGGTGTTCTTCATCACGCATAGCGTGGAGGAAGCGCTGTTTCTGGCGACGCGCCTCGTCGTGATGACGCCGGGACCCGGCCGTATCGCCGAGAGCTACGACTTGCCATTCGCGCGGCGCTTTCTCGAGACACGCGACGCACGCGCGGTGAAGTCGTCGCCGGATTTCATCGAATGGCGCGAACGGCTGGTGCGCCGTCTGCACGAACGGAGCGAGCGCAACCAGGACCAGGAAGAGGTGCTGTCGTGACGGCTTCACGTGAATCGTTGGGCACCGTGCCCCTGACCCAGACAAGCGAGCCGCCGCGGCGTAAAGCCCGGCCGGTCCGCGGCTGGCGTTTGCCGGGCGAAGGTCCGACCGCGGTGCTGAGCGCGGTCTCGGTCACGACGCTCGCGGCGCTATGGTGGCTTGCCACGCATCTGCACTGGCTGCCTCCCCTCTTTCTGCCGACGCCCGAGGCGGTTTGGGCCGCGTTTCTGGACGCCTGGCACGGCCGTATTCAAGGCGGTTTGCCACTCTCAGAGCATCTCGCATGGAGTGCGCTGCGCGTGTTCGGTGCGTTCGCGCTGGCCGCGGTCACGGCGGTGCCGGTCGGAATCCTGATGGGCGTAAGCCGGGTTGCACGCGGTTTGCTCGATCCGCCGCTGGAATTCTACCGGCCGTTGCCGCCGCTTGCGTATCTGCCGCTGGTGGTGATCTGGTTCGGTATCGACGAGACGGCGAAGATCGTCGTGATCTATCTCGCCTGTTTCGCGCCGATTGCAATGGCGGCGCGTGCCGGTGTGCGCAGTGCGACCATCGAGCAGATTCATGCGGCGTATTCGCTGGGTGGCCGCTTCGCGCAGATCGTGCGCTATGTGGTCCTGCCGGCGGCGTTGCCTGAGATCCTGATCGGCTTGCGGATTGCCATCGGCTTTGGCTGGACCACCCTGGTTGCCGCCGAGATGGTTGCGGCCACCGCCGGCCTCGGTCAGATGGTGCTCAACGCGTCGAGCTTTCTGCGTACCGATGTGGTGGTGATGGGCATCGTGCTGATCGGACTGATTGCGTGGCTGTTCGATCTCGGCATGCGTGCGCTGGAGCGGCGCCTGGTGCCGTGGAAGGGGCGTGTGTAGCCGCAGCTTGCGCCAGCCCGCGCAATCTCAAGCAAACAGCTCAATCACCGGCCAGCCGCGTTCCGTGGCAATGGCACGCAGGCGCGGGTCGGGATTGGTCGCGACCGGATGCGTGACGCGCTCGAGCAAAGGCACGTCGTTGATCGAATCGCTATAGAACCAGCTCTGCGGAAAGTCCTGCAGACGGTGGCCGAGCGAAGCCAGCCAGCTCTCGGTGCGTGTGATCTTGCCTTCGCGGAAGGTCGGCACGCCGACGGCGTTTCCGGTAAAGCGCGCCAAAGGATCGCCGCCTTCGGTGCCCAGATCGATCCCCAGCAGATGGTCAAAGCCGAGCGCCTTGCCGATCGGCTTCGTAATGAACACATTGGTGGCGGTGACGATGCAGCACAGGTCGCCCGCTTCAATATGACGTTGCACAAGTTCCCGCGCAGCCGGCAGGATCGCCGGCGCAATCACATCCTTCATGAACTGTGCATGCCATGCGTCGAGCTGCTCGCGCGAGTGGCGAGCGAGCGGCGCCAATGTGTAGTTCAGATAGGCGGTCATATCGAGCGTGCCGGCCACGTACTGCCGGTAGTAGTCGTCGATTTCTTCCGCGTGCTGCGCAGCGCCGTCTATGCCCAATCCGGCGATGAAGTGGGCCCACGCCTGATCGCTATCGAGCGGCAGCAGCGTGTGGTCCAGGTCGAACAGCGCAAGGTTGCGGCTCATCCAGAGTCCTTGTGATGAAGTGGGCAAACGAAGTGATCGAGTGAATTGCGTTCCGGACGGATAAGCCGGCACACAGCAATCCACAGTTCGGCACGAGCGTATATTTAAAAGCACAAAATTACAATAAGGCAAAAATGTGCAACACTACTGTCATAAACGCCCCGGGTGCCGGTTCACGCGGCATGCGGTTCGGGTCATGGCAGCAGGAACGGATGCGCAGTGCCTTATGTTGATTCTCCTTAACCTTCTGGCTGGTGTGGCGCTCCTCGTGTGGGGCTCGCACATCGTACGTACCGGTATCCTGCGCGTGCTCGGCGCCGATCTGCGCAGTGTCCTCGGGCGCAGCACCAGTAGCCGCTGGCGTGCCTTCCTTTCTGGCGTCGGCGTCACGAGCCTCGTGCAAAGCAGCAATGCAACGGCGGTGATCGTCACGTCGTTCGCTGCGCAAGGTCTTCTGCCGCTCACCAGCGGCCTCGCCATCATGCTTGGTGCCGACGTCGGCACCGCACTGATGGCGCGCTTGCTCACACTCGATCTGTCATGGCTGTCGCCAATCCTGATTCTGGTCGGCGTGCCGCTCTTTCTGTCACGCAAACAAATGCGCACGGGCCAGGTCGGCCGTACGCTCATCGGGCTCGGCTTGATCCTGCTGGCGCTGCACCTGATCGTCGAAGCCGCCCAGCCGATGATGCAGGGCGCCGGCGTGCGCGTGATGTTCGGCGCACTGACCGGCGACACCACGCTCGACGCGCTGGTCGGTGCGGCATTTGCGATGCTGTCTTATTCGAGTCTCGCGGCGGTTCTGTTGACAGCAACGCTTGCCTCGTCCGGTGTGATCTCACTGAAGGTGGCGCTGTGTCTCGTGATCGGCGCGAATCTCGGCAGCGGCCTGCTGGCGCTGATGGGCACCCTCGCGCAGAACGCGGCGGCACGGCGTCTGGCCTTGGGCAGTCTGGCGTTCAAGCTGGCCGGCGCGCTGCTGATCCTGCCGTTCGCGCCGTTGCTCGCACGCGGCCTGCCAGTGTTGATCGCGAATCCACGCGAAGCGGTGGTCGGCTTTCACGTGATCTACAACACGCTGCGTTGCTGCGCATGCCTTTCGCTGATTGATCCGGTGGCGCGCATCTGCACGCGGGTGTTGCCGGACCGGCCGCCGCCCAACGGCGAATTGCGGCCGCTGCATCTGGATGCCGCCGCACTTTCCACGCCCACACTCGCACTCGCGAACGCCGCACGCGAGGTGCTGCGTATTGGCGATATCGTGCGCACCATGCTCGATAACGTTGCGGGCCTGATCCATGAAAACAGCCTCGACAAGGCGCGCGAAACGGTCCGGATGGACGACGACGTCGACCAGCTCTACGCCGCGGTCAAGACCTATCTGACGCTGATCTCCCGCGAGCAACTCGACGAAGCCGATAGCCGCCGCTGGACCGACATCATTTCGTTGACGATTAACCTGGAGCATGCGGGCGACATCATCGAGCGGATTGTCGGCGATATCGAGGAAAAGAAGATCGCGCACCGGCTGTCGTTTTCGGAGGAGGGGTTGGGCGAGCTGGACGACCTGCAGGCGCGGCTCGTCAGCAATCTACAGCTTGGCCTGTCGGTGTTTCTGAATAACGATCTGCGTTGCGCAGAGCGGCTGCTGGCGGAGAAGGAGCGTTTTCGCGATCTGGAGCGCGCGTACTCATACAAACATCTGGACCGACTCGCCGGGCAAACCTTGCGCAGCATCGAAACCAGCGCGTTGCATCTGGATCTGATCAGCGACATGAAGCGGCTCAATTCGCTGTTCTGCTCGACGGCCTATCCGGTGCTCGAAGCTGCCGGCGCGCTGCGCGACACGCGCTTGCGCAAGCGCGTGCTCGACACAATGCATGTGAAGGAATAAGCGGCTTGCGCGGCGCGCTTGCAGCGCTCACTGAAGCGTTCGTGCGAAGCGCCGAACACACCGGCATCCTAAGCCAGAACGATCTCTTCCAGCTTCTTTTTCAGCGCTGCAAAGTCGGCGGCTTCGGCCGCCTTTTTGTTGGTGACCAGCACATCGATCCGATCGACCGGACAGTACGAAATCCGGCTGCGCTGACCAATCTTGCTGTAGTCGGCAAGGATCACCACGCGGTCCGCGTTGGCGACCATGGCGCGAGCCACTTCGGTTTCAGCGTGATCGTAGTTGGTGGCACCGTGCCGGTGATCGATGCCGACCGGCGAGAGCAAGGCCATGTCCGCGCGATAGCGCTGGATGTCGAGTACGGTGGTCGCGCCAGTGGTCGCCATCGCCCGATCGCTGATCGAGCCGCCCAGCAGAATCACTTCGTTGGCCGCTTCCGTTTGATCCACGGCGCCACGCATTTTCAGCGCGACGTCGATGGAATTGGTGACGATCGTCAGGTTCGCCAGTTTCGCCAGCTCTTCAGCGAGCGCCGCGGTGGTGGTGCCCGCGTCGATGAACAGTGTCTGGCCGCTCGCGATCAAACCGGTGGCCGCCTTCGCAATCGCGGTTTTGGCTTTGACACGCATGTGGGCGCGCTCGGCGATCGGCGCCTCGTCAGCGGGTTTGATCGCGCCACCATGTACGCGCTTCAGTTCACCGAGTGCTTCGAGGTCGAGCAGATCGCGCCGCACCGTTTCGCGCGACACCCCGAGGTCCGCCATGATCCGTTCGGTCGACACGCGCTGAAGCGTAGACAGCAACGCGCGAATTCTCTGATGACGGTCTTCCTGCCACATGCATTTTTCCTTGGGTGCGAACGCGCGTTCACACGGCTTGTTTTAATGGTGTCATCGTGGACACGGATGTGTGTCCGGACAATGACAAGCGTACTACTTTAGCCGAATTGTGTTGTATTTTTTTGGCAGCTTGCAAGTTTGTGTATTTAACCTTAGCCTTCGCAGATCGAAGCGCGGCGCATTTTTCGAACATCAAATGTTCGAAAAGGAATTGAAATGTCCGATTTCGAGCATTTCGCGGCGTTTTTTGGCAATTTGTTAGACACATGTCGTCGCCATAATGGATCTTGGGATCTGCCGTCTGAACCATTCGCTACTGTATACGGTGCTGCCGGGACGCCGCACGGTTCGGCATCCTGACAATAGGATTGCAGAGCTGTAGTGGGGCGTGACGTTGGCCGTGCGGCCAGCTATCGCAGCGTCGCCCATTGGCGCGATACTACGCGCGGGGCTCGCGCGTAAAAGGCTGCATGGCGCAGTTGTGGCATGACGGCAGTGGCAGCTTGGAACGTGTCGAGAGCATACTTAACCCGCTCTATCTGGAAGGTAACGAGACGTGGGAAACGGGATTGATCGCACCTTATCCGCAGACTGGCCGTATCCGAGGCTGGTTGCGCATCGCTGCGGCGGCACGCTGGCGCCGGAGAACACGCTGGCCGGTTTCGACGCATGCGTGCGTTACGGCTACCGCATGGTCGAATTCGACGCCAAGCTCTCTGCTGACAACCAGCTCTTTCTGTTGCACGACGACACGCTGGAACGCACGACCAACGGTCATGGCGCCGCTGCTGAACACACGTGGAACCAACTGGCCGCGCTCGACGCCGGCGCCTGGTTCGGCCCGCAGTTCGCCGGTACGCATCTGCCGACGCTCGCCGAAGCCGCCGGACGTTGCGCACGAGATGGCATTGCCGCCAACATCGAAATCAAACCCTGCCCGGGGCGGGACGAGATCACCGGGCGTCTGGTCGCAAGCGGCGCATTGACTTTGTGGCAAGGGCAAACGCCGCCGCTGCTGTCGTCGTTTTCGTTCGAGGCGCTTGCGGCAGCGCGCGATGCGGCGCCCTCGCTGCGACGCGGTATGCTGTTCGAAGAGGTGCCGGCTGACTGGCTGCGCATCGTGCGGGAGTTGGACTGCGTGTCGCTGCATGCGAGCCACCGGTACCTGACCGAGCCGCTGGTCGCCGAGATCAAAGCGGCCGGACTGCGCCTGCTGGCCTACACGGTGAACGACCCCGAGCGCGCGCAGTTGCTTGCGCAATGGGGTGTCGACATGATTTGTACAGATCGCATCGATAGACTGGAACACGACATGTTTTCGGCGCCGGTCAATCCAGACTGAGCCGGACTGAGCATGGCGCGGGTGCGCGAGTGCGAGCTTGCACAGGTGTGCGCCCATAGAGCTAGAAATTAGAAATTTTCCAAACGTAGCAATTTCGGCAGAGGATGGGGATAACTATGAAGCGCACCGCGTTAGCTCGTTTACTTTCGATGTCGGCCGCTGCGGGTGTCGCCGCAGCCGGCGTGAGCAGCGCCTCGGCCGCGCCGCTCGACGCACTGGTCGCAGCCGCCAAGCAGGAAGGCCAACTCACCGTGATCGCGTTGCCGCACGACTGGTGCAACTACGGTGAACTGGTGGCCGGTTTTCAGAAGAAGTACGGCATCAAGATCAACGAGCTGAACCCGGATGCGGGTTCGGGCGACGAAGTCGAAGCCATCAAGGCGAACAAGGGCAACAAGGGTCCGCAAGCGCCTGACGTGATCGACGTGGGTCTGTCGTTCGGTCCGACCGCGAAGGCCGAGGGTTTGCTGCAGCCGTACAAGGTCGCTTCGTGGAACTCGATTCCCAAGGAGTCGAAAGACGCCGACGGCTATTGGTATGGCGATTACTACGGCGTGCTGTCGTTTGAAGTGAACGCCGACATGATCGACAAGGCGCCGTCCGACTGGAGCGATCTGCTCAAGTCAGACTATAAGAACGCCGTCTCGCTGGCCGGCGACCCGCGCACGGCCAATCAGGCGATCCAGGCCGTGTTCGCAGCAGGTCTGTCGCAAAGCAAGGGCGATGTGAGCAAGGCCGACAAGGCCGGCCTCAAGTATTTTGCCGACCTGAACAAGAACGGCAACTTCGTGCCGGTGATCGGCAAGGCCGCATCGCTCGCGCAAGGCACCACGCCGATCGTCGTGCGTTGGGACTACAACGCGCTGGCCGACCGCGACACGCTGAAGGGCAATCCGAAGGTGCAGGTGGTGATTCCGAAGACGGGCGTGGTCGCCGGCGTGTACGTTCAGGCGATCAGCGCCTACGCACCGCATCCGAACGCCGCCAAGCTGTGGATGGAATACCTGTACTCCGACGAAGGCCAGATCGGCTGGCTGACCGGCTATTGCCACCCGATGCGCTATAACGAATTGGTAGCGGCGAAGAAGGTTCCGCAAGCGCTGCTCGACAAGCTGCCGCCGCCGTCGTCATACAAGAACGTGGTGTTCCCGACGCTGTCCCAGCAGGACGCCTACAAGGACACCATTACGAAGCACTGGGACGAAGCGGTCGGCGCGAACGTCAAGTAATCGTCGCGGCGCACGCGGTTGCGGCGGCAGCGGGGGCGGCGATCTATCGCATGCCGCACACGCCGCCGCTTCTAACCGCAACGTGCAGTTTCAAAGGTAGCGTGCCGCTCCACGAGAGCGGCGCGCCAGGCGTTAGCCAGATTGCCTAAGGGTGAGCTATGAGCGCTTCATCGGATGCTGGATCGGTGCAGCCGGAATTGCTGGTTCCGCCTGTACCCACGCCAACGCCTCGCGTCAACGGTCCGGGCCGCGCGTCGCAGTTCCTCGCCTGGATCGGCGTGGTGCCGTTTTTCACCTTCGCACTGCTGTTCCTGATTCTGCCGACCGGCTTTCTGATGGTCGGCGCGTTTCAGGATCCGCAAGGCCACTTCACGCTCGGCAATTTTCGCGACTTGCTCCAGCCCACGGTGCTGGACGCCTACTGGATCAGCTTCAAGGTAAGCGCCGCTTCAGCGCTCGGCGGCGCGTTGATCGGCTCGCTGCTCGCGTGGGCGGCGGTGCAAGGCAAATTGCCGGGTTGGATTCGTCCTACGTTGATGACGTTCTCCGGCGTCGCCTCGAATTTTGCCGGCGTGCCGCTCGCATTTGCCTTCATCTGCACGCTGGGGCGCGTCGGTCTCGTGACCGTATTGCTGAAGAAGTACCTCGGCTTCAACCTGTACTCGACGGGCTTCAGCGTTCTGAGTTTTTCCGGGTTGACGCTGACTTACCTGTACTTCCAGATTCCTTTGATGGTGCTGATCGTCACGCCCGCGCTCGACGGCCTGAAGCGCGAGTGGCGCGAAGCCTGCGACTGCCTCGGCGGCACGGCCTTCCAATATTGGCGCCACGTAGCGTTGCCGGTGTTGTGGCCGAGCGTGCTCGGCGCCACGCTGCTGCTGTTCGCCAATTCGTTTGGCGCAGTCGCCACGGCTTACGCACTGACCGGCAGTTCGTTGAACATCGTCACGATCCTGCTGTACGCGCAGATTCGCGGCGACGTCATGCACAACCAGAACCTCGGCTACGCGCTCGCACTCGGCATGGTGCTCGTGACGGGCTTGTCGAATGGTGGTTACATCTGGCTGCGTTCACGCGCTGAAAGGGGCCGTCGATGAAAAGCCAGTCGCGTGTGGGTGCGTGGACCGCGATGATCGTCGGTTCGCTGTACTTTCTGATTCCGTTGCTCGCCACATTCGAATTCAGCCTGCGTATGAAACGCGGCGTTTACAGCTTCGAGGCGTATAGCGTCGTGCTGAGCGATCCACGCTTCCAGGCCTCGTTCGGCTATTCGATCCTGATGGCGGTGCTGACGATCATTGTTGGCGTATTGCTGGTGGTGCCGACCGCGTACTACGTGCAGTTGCGCCTGCCGAAGCTGCGGCCGGTCGTCGAATTCATCACGCTGTTGCCGCTGGTGGTCCCGGCGATCGTGATCGTGTTCGGTTATCTGCGCATATACAACAGTAGTTCGATTCTGCCGCTCACGGCCAACGAACGCGCGACCGACCTGTTACTGGTGTTCGGTTACGTCACGCTCTCGCTGCCGTACATGTATCGCGCAGTCGACGCCGGTTTGCGCGCGGTCGACGTGCGCTCGCTGACCGAGGCCGCCGAATGTCTCGGGGCGAACTGGCCGACGATTCTGTTCAAAGTGATCTTCCCGAATATCCGCTCGGGCATTCTGTCCGGCGCGTTTCTCACCTTTGCTGTCGTGATCGGCGAGTTCACGCTGGCGAGTCTGCTCGACCGCCCCGCGTTCGGCCCGTATCTGCAATTGATCGGCGCGAACCGCGCGTATGAACCGTCGGCGCTTGCGATCATCGCGTTCGTGATCACATGGGCGTCGATGGGTTTGATTCAGGTATTCGGCTCGGCACGCGCGCTTAGCGGCCAGAAAATTTGACGGACTAATTTGACCGACTAAGGCAGCGAATCATGGCATTCCTTGAGATCGAAAATCTGCATAAATCCTTCGGGGCGAACACGGCGCTGCATCACTTCGACATGAAGATCGAGCGCGGCGAATTCATCACGTTCCTTGGGCCGTCCGGCTGTGGCAAGACCACGGTGCTGCGGATGATCGCCGGCTTCGAAACGCCGACGCGCGGCATCATCCGGTTGGATAACAAGGACGTGACGTACCTGCGCACGCGGCAGCGCAAGGTCGGCATGGTGTTCCAGTCGTATGCGCTGTTTCCGAACATGACGGTGGCCGACAACATCGGCTTCGGACTGAAGATCACGCACCGTCCGCAGGCGGAGATCAACAAGCGCGTCGAGGAGATGTTGCAACTGATCAAGCTGCCGCATCTCGGTGAGCGCTATCCGTGGCAGTTGTCGGGTGGCCAGCAGCAGCGCGTGGCGCTGGCGCGCGCGCTCGCCGGCAAGCCACAGGTGCTGTTGCTCGATGAACCGCTGTCGGCGCTCGACGCGAAGATCCGCATTTCGTTGCGGCAAGACATCCGCGCGTTGCAGCGCGAGTTAGGTATCACGTCGATTTTCGTCACGCACGATCAGGAAGAGGCGCTGTCCATTTCCGACCGCATCGTGGTGATGAACGAGGGGCGCGTCGAACAGATCGGCACGCCTTCGGAAATCTACAACTATCCGCGTACGCGCTTTGTCGCGTCGTTCGTCGGCACGCTGAACATTCTGGCTGGGCATGTGATCGACCCGAAGACCGGCAAGATGGCCGTCGACGGTCAGGAGTTGACTACCACGCAAGAACTGCCGGCAGACGACGCGGGCAAGAAGCGCATGCTCGCGCTGCGGCCCGAAGCCATTGTGCTGGAACCGGCCGCGCCGGGCCGCAATACGCTGAACGCGACCGTCGAAGAAGTAAATTTCCTCGGCGCGGTGGTGCGTATCAGAGCGCGCGTGAAAGACGCGGTGATTTCACTCGATGTGTTCAACGACCCGAATCGCGGCTTGCCCGAACGGGGTCAACCGGTATCGCTGGGTTTCTCGCACGAGAACTTGCTGGTGCTGGAAGAGGGTGGTGCATAGAAGGCGAACAGCAGTATCTGACGTTGGCGAAAGCCCCGCGTACAGACCAGGCGGTTTCGGATGAAGTGGGCGAAAGCCCCAGCCCCAAAGGCTCTCCGGGTTTTCCCGGATTTGTGGCGTGGACGGATTCCGGATTCCCCGACGCCCCTCGTCCGGATTTCCGGAATCCCGGACTGCGCGTGCTGTAACACGCCAAAAAACCTATAAAAATCAAAGCGGTTCGCTGTTCGTCAAGCTGGCATCGACCTTGCATTTTAGATCACGCGGCCGCAACGGTCCGACAACTAAAGCAAGGAGACAACGATGTCTGATTTCCCTTCCCGGTATATCTGAATTCGTCGTCTTGTCGCGGCCTAATGCCGTGCACAGGCGTGACGACTATTCGTTCGCATGATGCGCAGCGTGGCAGGCCTTGAGCTCACCCATATCGCAGGAAACATCGTGAAGAAACCTATCCACAAAGTGCTGTACGTCCAGGTGATCGTGGCGATCATCATCGGCATTGCGCTTGGCCATTATTCGCCGGACTTCGCCGTCGACATGAAGCCGCTCGGCGATGGCTTCATCAAGCTGATCAAGATGGTGATCGGGCCGATCATCTTCTGTACGGTGGTGACGGGTATCGCCGGTATGGAAGACATGAAGAAGGTCGGGCGCGTCGGCGGCAAGGCGCTGCTGTACTTCGAAATCGTCTCGACGTTCGCGCTGGTGCTCGGCCTGATTGCCACGCACGTGCTGAAACCGGGCGTCGGCTTCAACATCGATCCGGCTACGCTCGACGGCAAGGCTGTCGCTTCGTATGCCGCGAAGGCACACGGCCAGACCACGGTCGACTTCCTGATGCACATCATCCCGGACACGCTCGTGTCGGCGTTCGCACAGGGCGAAATCCTGCAGATCCTGCTGATCGCACTGTTGTTCGGCGCGGTGCTGGCCACGGCCGGTGAGAAGGGCAAGGTCGTCACCAACTTCATCGACGGGCTTTCGCATGTGCTGTTCGGCATTGTGCGCATCATCACGAAGCTGGCGCCGATCGGCGCGTTCGGCGCGATGGCGTTCACCATCGGCAAGTACGGCATCGGCTCGCTGCTGCCGATGCTCAAGCTGATCGGCACGTTCTATCTGACTTCGATCGTGTTCGTGGTGGTCGTGCTCGGCATCATCGCGCGTGCGGTGGGCTTCAACATCCTGCGCTTTGTCGGCTACATCAAGGAAGAGATGCTGATCGTGCTCGGCACGAGCTCGTCGGAAGCCGCGCTGCCGCAACTGATGCTGAAGCTCGAAAAGCTCGGCTGCTCGCGTTCGGTTGTGGGCCTCGTGGTGCCGACCGGTTACTCGTTCAACCTCGACGGCACCAACATCTACATGACGATGGCCGTGCTGTTCATCGCTCAGGCGACCAACACCGACCTCACGTGGACGCAGCAGCTCACGCTGCTGGCGGTGACGATGCTGACGTCGAAGGGCGCGAGCGGTGTGACGGGCGCGGGCTTCATCACGCTGGCCGCCACGCTCGCTGTGGTGCCGACCATTCCGCTGTCGGGCATGGTGCTGATTCTCGGTATCGACCGTTTCATGAGCGAATGCCGCGCGCTGACGAACATCGTCGGTAACGGAGTGGCGACGGTGGTGGTGTCGGCATGGGAAAAGGAACTGGACCGCAACAAGCTGAACGCCGCATTGCGGGGTGAAGTGGCGGTCAAAGAGCCGGCCGAGGCTTAAGCCAGGCAACCGTCACGAGCACGACTTCGGCCGCGGACGCCCACCTATGAAAGCGGCGACCGCGAGCCGGGACCCAGCGCCGTCGGCCGACGAAGCTTACGCCGACGACGCGGCGCCTTATGCCACAATATCCGATCCTCACCGATCGGATATTGCCAACGTGACGCGCCGCCTGCTGATCCTCTTCGCGCTCGTCGCCGGGCTCGTGGTGGCGTGCGGGCTTACGTACACCATCGCGTGGCAGAGCGGGATCGATAATTTGCGGCGCAACGCCGCGGTGCGGGTCGATCGCACGACCAGCGCGCTGAAAAGCACGCTCGAGCGCTACGAATCGCTGCCTTATCTGCTGGCCGAACATCCCATTGTGCAAGACGTGCTGGTCAATCCCAGCCCTGCCAACGTCGAACGCGCCAATCTCTATCTCGAGGACCTCAACCGCCACGCGCGGGCAACGGTCACCTACATCATTCCGCTCGACGGCTATTGCGTCGCCGCGAGCAACTGGCATGGGCCGGGCAGCTTCATCGGCGCGGGCTATCAATTCCGGCCGTATTTTCTCGATGCGGTGAAGGGTGGCGTGGGCCGCTTCTTCGGTATCGGCACGATTTCCCAGGCGCCCGGTTACTACATCTCGCAGCCGGTGCGGCGTGACGGCAAGATCGTCGGCGTGGCAGTCGTCAAACTCGATCTCGAATGGTTTCAGGGCGCGGATGCGTCCGAACCTTTAGTTGTCACCGACGATCACGGCGTGATCTTTCTGTCGTCGGTGCCAGCGTGGAAATATCACACGATCCGGCCGTTGTCGGGGCAAGTCGCGGACTCGATCTACCAGGCGCGCCAGTATGCGCAGCAACCGATCCCGCCGCTGCCGGTGACGATCGAGCGCACGCTCGAAGGCAATGCGCAGATCGTGCGTATCGGCGGCGGCCGCTATGCGCCGCGCTATCTGGCGTCGCGGCGCGGCATGGGCGAGCCGGACTGGCATCTGATCACGATGTCGCCGGTCGGTCCTGTCAACGCTGACGCGCGCAATGCGACTATCGTGACCGGCTTCGGCTACGTGTCGCTGGTGCTGTTCGCGTTCTACTGGAGAATGCGCCGTGCCCGGGTGCGAGAAATGATGCGCAGCCGTTCGCTGCTGCAAAAGGCCTACGCTGAATTGAACCAGCGCGTGGCCGCGCGCACTGCGGATCTCTCGCAGGCGAACGAGCAGTTGCAGAAGGAAGTCGCCGAGCGAACGCGCGCCGAACAGGAACTGCGCGCGGCGCACGATGAGCTGATCCAGGCCAGCAAGCTAGCCGCGCTGGGTCAGATGGCGGCCGGCATCACGCATGAATTGAATCAGCCGCTCGCGGCACTGCGTGGTTTCTCGGACAACACGCGCGTGCTGCTCGAACGCGGCGACCAGGCGTCGGCGTTCGAAAATCTCGAAGCGATCGCTGCGCTCACCGAGCGCATGGGCAAGATCACCAATCAGTTGAAGTTGTTTGTCGGCCGCGCCCGGCCGCGCAGTGCGCGTGCGCCGGTCATGCGAGCGTTGCGCAACGTCATCGCGCTGCTGCAAAAGCGCCTGCAAGGCGTCGAAGTCGAGTTCGCTTTGCTCGATGCCGGCACCGGCGCGCGCATGCCGCTGAATCTCGCCGACGATCCCTCCGATCTGGTTGCCAATTGCGACGATCTGCGGCTCGAACAGGTGTTGATCAATCTGCTCGGCAACGCGCTAGACGCAACGGCGGGGATGACGCCGCCACGCATTTCGATCGAGATCGAAACCGCTGAGTCGAGTGTGTCGTTCGCTGTGCACGACAACGGCCCAGGCATTCCCGACGACGTGCTGCCGCGTCTGTTCGAACCGTTCTTCACTACGAAAGAAATGGGCCAGGGCCTGGGGCTCGGCCTCGCGATTTCATCGTCGATTGCGCGCGACTGCGGCGGCACACTGGTGGCGCGCAACGCGCCGGACGGCGGTGCATTATTCGTATTGACGCTGCGCCGCGCGCGCGTGCAGACGAGCCATACATCGGACCCGCTCACCACGGGTTCCTGAATCAGACGAGAACAACATGCTGAACGACGGCTTGCAGGTACTGTATATCGAAGACGACGAGCTGGTGCGGCGTGCCAGCGTGCAGAGTTTGCAACTGGCGGGCTTCGAGGTGATCGGCCATGCGTCGGCGGAATCCGCAGCGAAGATGATTAGCGCGGATTTCTCCGGGGTGATCGTCAGCGATATTCGCTTGCCTGGCGCGAGCGGACTCGAACTGCTTGCGCAGTGCCACGAGCGCGCGCCAGACGTGCCGGTGATTCTGGTCACCGGTCATGGCGATATTTCGATGGCCGTGCAGGCGATGCGTGACGGCGCGTATGACTTCATCGAAAAGCCGTTCGCATCCGAGCGTCTGATCGAAACCGTGCGACGTGCGCTGGAGCGCCGCAAGCTGGTGCTGGAGAACCTCGCGCTGCGTCGTGAGCTGGCCGGGCAGAACACGGTCGCGCCGCGCATCATCGGTCGTAGTCCAGCAATCGAGCAGGTGCGGCGGCTGATCGCGAATATCGCGCCGACCGACGCGTCGGTGCTGATCAACGGCGACACGGGCGCGGGCAAGGAGTTGATCGCGCGTAGTCTGCATGAACTGTCGCCGCGGCGTGACAAACCGTTTATCGCGGTGAACTGCGGCGCGCTGCCGGAGCCGATGTTCGAGTCGGAAATGTTCGGCTACGAACCCGGTGCCTTCACCGGCGCGGCAAAACGCCGCATCGGTAAGCTTGAACATGCTTCGGGCGGCACGCTGTTCCTCGATGAGATCGAGAGCATGCCGCTCGCGTTGCAGGTCAAGCTGCTGCGCGTGTTGCAGGACGGGGTGCTGGAACGGCTCGGCTCGAATCAGCCGATTCGCGTGAATTGTCGCGTGGTGGCCGCCGCGAAGGGCGACATGGCCGAGCATGTCGCGGACGGCTCGTTCCGGCGCGATTTGCTATACCGGCTGAACGTGGTGACGATCGCGCTGCCGCCCTTGGGCGAGCGTCGCGAAGACATCGTGCCGTTGTTCGAGCACTTCCTGCTGGATGCGGCGGTGCGTTATCAACGCCCTGCGCCGATTCTCACGGACCGGCAGCGTGCGAGCCTGATGCAGCGCGAATGGCCGGGGAATGTGCGCGAGCTGCGCAATGCCGCCGACCGTTTCGTGCTCGGCGTCGCCGACGATCCGGTCATGTCTTTCGCCGACGACGGCGTAGCGCCACAACCGTTGAAGGAGCGTGTCGAGCAATTCGAGCGGGCGGTGATCGCGGAGGCGTTGGAGCAGGCCGCTGGGGTAGTCGCGGTCGCAGCAGACAAGTTGCAGCTTGGAAAGGCGACGCTCTACGAGAAGATCAAGCGATATGGCCTCGCGGCCAAAGGGGAAGGGGAGCGGTGAGGATTTGAAGCGCCGGCGGCGAGGCGGTATGACCTCGGCGCCGGCGTGTTTGTCTGGGTGTTTTACTTCAGGCTGTTCGTGGGGCAATCAGGCCGCGTTGAGCGCTTTTTCCAGCAACTGGTCGAGTTCCGCGAATTGCGGTTCGCCGACATAGCGCTTCAGAATCTTGCCGTCCTTATCGATCAGGAAGGTGGTCGGCGTGAGCTGCACATTGCCGAACTGCTTGGCGGCAGAGCCGTCGTCCATTGCAACCTTGAACGGCAACTGGCGGGTTTGCGTGTAGTTGGCCACGTACATCGGTGCGTCGTAGTTCATTGCGACGGCGACGAATTCGAGCCCTTTGCCTTTGAAGCGGTTATAGGTCTGGACCATCTGCGGCATTTCCTTCATGCAGGTGTCGCAACTGGTCGCCCAGAAGTTGACCAGGTAGACCTTGCCTTTCAGATCGGCGGTCGAGACTTTCTGGCCCGACAGCAACGTGAAGGTCGCATCCGGCACGCGCTGCTGGCCGGCGAACGCGAAATAGCCGGCAATCGCGATCGCTACGGCCACGACGGCAATGATGATGATGCGAAGCGGATTCGCGCGCCGTGCGGCGGTGGACGGGGTGGAACTCATGAACGGAACCTCGAGAGTCGCGCAGAACGCGCGGAACAGTACGTGGATTTGGACTGTTAAATCCGGTATTGCTTGGCTCCGCTATTGTAGCCCCATTCCGGCAACGCGGCAGCGGGCGGCCCGGGAGGCGATAATAGGACTTTACGTTCCTGTCAGTCCGATCTTCTGTCCCCATGCTCCGAACTGCTTTTCGCTTGCTTGCCCGAATCTCCATCATCCCGTTTGGCCGCCCCGTTAGCCGTTCCTCACGTTTCGCCCTGGCAAACGGTCGCCCGGCCGGTGCCGCTTTCCGCTTGCGGCGAGCACGAGCAGTTCTCCGAACGGTGGCCTGCGCGCTGGCGTTGGGCGGCGCGTTGACAGCGTGTTCGCCGACCTTCGACTGGCGCACCGTCATGAATAACGACAACGGCTACACGGTCGACCTGCCGGCCAAGCCGGACAACGATCAGCGCGCGGTCCAGATCGACGGCAAGCCGATGCAGATGGCGATGCAGACAGCCGAAGCCGGCGACGCCGTGTTCGCGGTCGGCACCGTGATGCTGCCGAGCGATGACGAAGCGACGCAGCGTGCCGCCCTCGAATTCCTGCGCACGGGGCTCGCCCGTAACGTCGGCGCCGCGCCGGACGCGCACGCGGTGCAAATTCCGCTGGCCGCAGGCGGTCAGGTGCTGGGTCTGGAAATGAAGCTGACCGGTGAGGCTGGCTCGCAACACGAGACGCGCACAGTCTATGCGCGGCTGGTCGCGCGTGGCCGGCATGTGTATCAGGCCGCGATCATTGCGTCCAAGCCGGTGCAGCAGGAGCAGGTCGACCAGTTTTTTTCGTCGTTCCAGCTCTATTGAAAGTTGAAAGCGGCGTTTTTTGGTCAACTCGGTGCGCGACAAGATCGTAGTGCACAGTGAAAGTTCCTTCGTAGCATCGCGCGCTAATTCCCGGTTTACGTTGAAGTTTTCCGGTTGCGCACGGAGGCTGTGGATAACTCTGTTGAGAACTTCGCGTTTTTTGCCGCAGATGCCCATCCCGTGGGCATTCTGTCAGACTGAGTCAGCTCCGGGCGGTCGAAATAAGTCAATTAAATCAATGCTTTTGGGATGCGTGTCTCTGTATGCCTTTCAGTTGTTTCCAGATTTATCTGGAACGCGCACTTGTGCATAAGTCAAGTCTTGACAGGCGATTTTTCGCCTTATACAGACCCAAACGCCCGGCGATATTGGATGGCTTCACCGACTTGCGCCGCGCTCGGCATAGCCGCGCCGGCCAGGTCGGCGATGGTCCGCGCCACCTTCAGGACTCTGTAGTAAGCACGCGCCGACCAGCCGAAGCGCTCGCCGGCCTGGCGCAGCAAAGCTTCACCGTCTGCGTCGGGGCGGCAGACCTCGTCCACTTCCCGTCCGCCCAGTTCCCGATTGGTTTTGCCTTGCCGGGCTAGTTGCCGCTCGCGAGCGGCATTCACCCGTAGGGCGATCGCTGCACTCGATTCACCGGCGGTGGTGGAACGCGCCGACAACTCCGCCGGCGTGAGCGCAGGAATCTCGAGCTGGATGTCGATCCGGTCGAGCAGCGGCCCGGACAGCTTGCGCAGATAACGCGCCGCGATTTCCGGCGTGCATCGGCAGCGACCGTTGGGGTCGCCGCGCCATCCGCAGGGGCAGGGGTTCATCGCGGCGATCAACTGGCAGGCGGCTGGAAATTCCGCTTGCAAGGCGGCGCGCGAGATCGTGATGCGCCCGGCCTCGAGGGGCTCGCGCAGGGTCTCCAGCACATGGCGGTCGAATTCCGGCAATTCGTCGAGAAACAGCACGCCCAGATGCGCCAGGGTGATTTCGCCGGGTTGCGGCGGATTGCGCCCGCCGACCAGCGCCGGCCCACTCGACGAATGATGCGGCGCGCGAAACGGCCGCTGCCGCCATTGCGAGGGCGTAAAGCCGGCCCGGCTGGCGGACAGCAACGCCGCCGAGCTGAGCGCCTCGTCGTCGGTCATGGGTGGGAGCAGGCCTGGCAGGCGGGCGGCGAGCATCGATTTGCCCGCGCCGGGCGGCCCGACCAGCAAGACGTGGTGTCCGCCGGCCGCGGCGACTTCAAGTGCGCGGCGCGCGCCGCGCTGGCCGATCACGTCGGCCATGTCAGGAACGGCGGCGGGCGCGGTCTCGCTGAGGTCGGGCGCCGCGACAGGGTAAAGCCTGGCGTCGGGCGCGCCGGCCAGATGTGCGCACAGCGACGGCAGATCGGTGGCGCCATAGACATCGACACCCGGCACGAGCGCTGCCTCGGCCGCGCTTGCCGCGGGCAGATAGAGCTGCGGGGTAGATTGAGCGGACGTCTCGGACGTCGCCGGTTCGGCTGAAGTAATACGAGTAGACGCAGAATCAGACATGCCGCCCGAGCCGCCGTGAGAAGCACCGCTGCGGGCCGTTCCGCAGGCCATCGCGAAAGCCCCGCGCATCGGCCGCCGCGCGCCGGTCAGTGACAGTTCGCCGGCGAATTCACGATGCAGGAGGGACTCGGCAGGAATTTGCCCGCTCGCCGCCAGGATGCCTAAAGCGATCGGCAGATCGAAGCGGCCGGACTCCTTCGGCAAATCGGCAGGCGCGAGATTGACGGTGATGCGCCGCACGGGGAAATCGAAGCTGCAGTTCTGTAGCGCCGCGCGCACGCGCTCGCGGCTTTCGCGCACTTCCAGATCCGGAAGGCCGACGATCGAAAAAGAGGGTAATCCGTTGGCGAGGTGGACCTCGACGGTTACTTCGGGCGCGCGGCCAGAGGCCGGCGCGCGACTGCGCACCACGGCAAGCGACATGTTTTCTCCCGTCGGACCGCGCGCAGATGGCGCGCGCGAGTCCCCTAAAACGCTGATGACGTCACGGCTCGCTTGCCAGTGATGTGCAGCACTACGCAGCTAAAGCGCTGCGAGCAAAGCTTCAGGGCGTTTGCGTTGTGACCGGCAGCTTCTGTTCGAGCTCGGCGACGCGGCGCTCCAGCTCCTCGAGGCGCGCGCGGGTGCGCACCAGCACCTGGGTCTGCGTATCGAATTCCTCACGCGTGACCAGGTCGAGCTTGGAAAAGCCCTGCGACAGCATGGCTTTCACGTTGCGTTCGACATCTTTGGCCGGCGAGTTCTTGAACAGCTCGCTCATGCGGGCCTGAAAATCGTTAAAGACATCGTTCGGTTGTTTCATGGTGTTCCCCTTAATGCACAAAAAATGTGCATGTTTCATTGCGCCTGTGCTTTGTCGCGTCGAATGGTCCGTCTTGGTGCATGGCTTGTTGCCTGCCGCTGCCGCATGAGCCCGTTTGGTGCGCGCTCAAACGTTAAATGCCTTCGAACACTCTAGCAACGATCCATACGCCGCGCCACCGTGCCCCGCCAACGTTGGCCATCCGGCCAGGGCGGCTTGCGCCCCTTCTGCAGCATGCCCCGGACGAAGTCTGACACAACATGGCATGCGAGTTGCTGTTACTGCCCCGCGCGCACTGCCGGGTGCTTTTTACCGGCAGCGGAACGAGACCACGCGAACGGGTTACAGGGTACGCAAACAGGGTTACGCAACGGGTTACGCAACTTAGCGAGGGATTTCATGAAACTCATTACCGCAATCATCAAGCCGTTCAAGCTCGATGAGGCGCGCGAAGCCTTGTCGGCCATCGGCGTCTCAGGCATCACGGTGACGGAAGTCAAAGGCTTCGGTCGTCAGAAGGGCCATACGGAACTGTATCGGGGCGCTGAATACGTCGTCGATTTCCTGCCGAAGGTGAAGATCGAGGCCGCTGTCTCGGACGACATCGTCGACCAGGCGATCGAGGCGCTCGAACGCGCGGCACGCACCGGCAAGATCGGCGACGGCAAGATTTTTGTCACGCCGATCGAGCAAGTGATTCGGATTCGCACCGGGGAGACCGGCGCGGACGCTCTGTAACACCAAAAGATAGCGACACAGATAGCGACAAGAGGAAACGAAGATGCGCAAATTATTGATGTCCATGCTGATGGCCGGTTCGCTGCTCGCGGGCGGTATCGGCGCCGCCCTCGCGGACGACGCTTCCGCCCCCGCAGCCGCCTCGGCGCCTGCTTCCGATACGACGGCGAGCGCGCCGGCGCCTGACGCTTCGGCAGCGCCTGCTGCCGCCGCGGCTTCGGCACCGGCCGCTGATGCGTCCGCCGCACCGGCTGCCAGCGCCGCCGCAGCCGCGCCGGCAGCATCGGACGCCGCGCCTGCCGCCCCGACCGCGCCGTTCTCGGTCGATTCGTCGAAGATCAATTCGGGCGACACCGCCTGGATGCTGACCTCCACCGCGCTCGTGCTGTTCATGACGATCCCGGGTCTGGCGCTGTTCTACGGCGGTATGGTCCGCAAGAAGAGCGTGCTCGCGATCCTGATGCAAAGCTTCGCGATCACCTGCCTCGTGTCGATCATCTGGGTCGTGGTGGGCTATAGCCTTGCCTTCACGCCGGGTGGTTCGTTCATCGGCGGCTTCTCGCGCTTCTTCATGGCGGGTATGAACTACATCAAGGGCGACAAGGCCACGACGCTGACCGTCAGCCACCTCGCGCCGACGATCCCGGAAACGGTCTACGTCGTCTATCAGATGACGTTCGCGATCATTACGCCGGCACTGATCACGGGCGCGTTTGCTGACCGTATGAAGTTCTCGGCAATGCTGGTGTTCATGACGCTGTGGTCGATCATCGTCTACTCGCCGATCGCGCACATGGTCTGGGAACCGAGCGGCTGGCTGGCTGCCGCGGGCATCCTCGACTTCGCGGGCGGCACGGTGGTGCACATCAACGCCGGTATCGCGGCGCTGGTCTGCGCGCTGGTGCTCGGCAAGCGTGTTGGCTACGGCAAGGAAGCGATGGCGCCGCACAACCTGACGCTCACGCTGATCGGTGGCGCCATGCTGTGGGTAGGCTGGTTCGGCTTCAACGCGGGTTCGGCAGTGGCGGCAGACGGCCGTGCCGGTTTCGCGATGTTCGCAACGCAAGTGGCAACCGCAGCAGCAGCACTCGCATGGATGTTCGCCGAATGGGCAACCAAGGGTAAGCCGTCGGTACTCGGTATCGTGTCGGGTGCCGTGGCAGGTCTGGTGGCGATTACGCCGGCTTCGGGCTTCGTCGGTATGGCGGGTTCGCTGGTGATCGGCATCGCGGCAGGCGTGATCTGCTTCTGGTCGGCAACGTGGCTCAAGCACAAGCTCGGTTACGACGACTCGCTCGACGCGTTCGGCGTGCACTGCATCGGCGGTATCGTGGGTGCGCTGCTGACCGGTGTGTTCGCGGTCAAGGACATCGGCGGCGCGGACGGCAGCGTCATCCTGCAAGCCAAGGGCGTGCTGACGACGCTGATCTACAGCGGCGTGGTGAGCTACATCCTGCTGAAGGTGATCGACATGGTGATGGGCCTGCGCGTGACGGAAGAAGAGGAACGCGAAGGTCTGGACGTGAGCCTGCACGGCGAACACGTCGAATAAGGACTTCTCCAAGGAAGGTCGAGCTCTCTCCAGGGCTCGACGGAGCAGAATCAAGCGCAGCGACTTTGGCCCGCCTTTATGGCGGGCTTTTTTCTGGCCGCGCATCTTGTGAGCAGTAGTTTTCCGCGCCTATCATGGCGATAGCGAGAATGCATCCGCATCGGCTTGCGAATGGAGAAAGCGTCCCCAAATGGACAAAGCATTTGCTCTACAATCTTTTTTCTCCAGTCTGCGAGTGATCAATGGTTCCGCACCTAGTTACGGCGTTAAACGGCCCGCTGCTCGACCTCGAGCGGAAGATCCTCGACGCTACCCCCGCCATCGAACGCTGGTTCCGGCTCGAATGGCAGGAGCACACGCCGCCGTTCTACTGTTCAGTCGACCTGCGTAACGCGGGCTTCAAGCTCGCGCCGGTCGACACCAATCTGTTTCCCGGCGCATTCAACAATCTGCCGCAGGAAGTGTTGCCGCTCGCCGTGCAGGCCGCGATGGCGTCGATCGAAAAGATCTGCCCGGACGCGAAGAACCTGCTGGTGATCCCCGAGCGCCATACGCGCAACGCGTTTTATCTGGAGAATGTCGCCCGTCTGGCCGCGATCATGCGCCAGGCCGGCTTGAACGTGCGTTTCGGCACGCTCGACGAAAGCATCGTCGGGCCGGTCACGATCGCGCTGTCCGACGGCCAGAAGCTCGTGCTCGAACCGCTCGAGCGCACGCCGCGGCGCCTCGGCTTGAAGAACTTCGACCCGTGCTCGATTCTGCTGAACAATGACCTGTCGGGCGGCATTCCGCCCGTGCTGGAAAATCTGCACGAGCAGTACCTGCTGCCGCCGCTGCATGCCGGCTGGGCGGTTCGCCGTAAATCGACGCACTTCTCCTGTTATGACGACGTCGCGAAGAAGTTCGCGAAGATGGTCGAGATCGATCCGTGGATGATCAATCCGTACTTCGCGCATGTCGAAGGGGTCGATTTCCAGGAACGCACCGGTGAAGAAGCGCTGACGGATGCGATCGACGGCGTGCTCAAGAAGATCGCCAGGAAGTATCGCGAGTACGGCATTTCCGAGAAACCGTATGTCGTCATCAAGTCGGATGCGGGCACGTATGGCATGGGCGTGATGACCGTGCACGACGCCTCGGAAGTGGCCGCGCTCACCAAGCGCGAACGCGCCAGGATGGCTGCCACCAAAGACGGCCTCGAAGTGCATGACGTGATCGTGCAGGAAGGGGTGTACACCTTCGAGCGGATCGGCGAAGAAGTCGCCGAGCCGGTCGTGTACATGATCGACCGTTACGTGGTGGGCGGCTTCTACCGCGTGCACGGCAGCCGCGAGCGCGATCAGAATCTGAACGCGCCCGGCATGCACTTCGTGCCGCTTGGCTTCGAGCATACGGCCCTGCCGGATGCCCACGCCAAGCCCGGCGCGGCGGTGCCGAACCGCTTCTATATGTACGGCGTGGTGGCGCGGCTCGGGTTGCTGGCCGCATCGGTCGAACTGGAAAAGACCGATCCGGAAGCGATTCAGGTTTAAGCCTCGCGAGGTGGTCGATGGCGGCATGCGTGCCGCCATCGTCATTTTCAGCGACTATATTGACGATCAATGCCAAGCCCTAAGGGCGCACCGGAATCCTCATGGACATTCTTTTCATTGCCGATCCGCTCACGCAGTTCAAGATCTACAAAGATTCCACCTACGCGATGATGGCAGAAGCCGCGCGCCGCGGTCACACGCTCTACACGTGCGAGCCGAAGCATCTGGCGTGGACCGGCGGCGACGTCGAGGCGAACGTGCAGCGCTTTGCGATTACCGGCGACGTGACCGACCTGCATCGCGACACGTGGTACGCCGCTGAAGCGGCCACGCCAAAATCGCTGAAGAGTTTCAGCGCGGTCGTGATGCGCAAAGACCCGCCGTTCGACATGGAATACGTGACGTCGACGTGGCTGCTGGAAATGGCCGAACGCGGCGGCGCGCGCATTTTCAACAAGCCGCAGGCGATTCGCGATCATTCGGAAAAGCTGGCGATCGGCGAGTTCGCGCAGTTCGTGGCGCCGACTTTGGTGACGCGCGACGCAGCCCGTTTGCGCGCCTTCCATGAAGAACACGGTGACGTGATCCTCAAGCCGCTCGACGGCATGGGCGGCATGGGTGTGTTCCGCGTGAAGGCCGATGGCATGAATCTCGGCTCGATCATCGAGATGCTGAGCCACGACGGCGCGCGCTCGGTGATGGCGCAAAAGTTCATCCCCGAGATCAAGGAGGGCGACAAGCGCATTCTCCTGATCGGCGGCGAAGCGGTGCCGTTTTCGCTCGCGCGGATTCCTCAGGGTAATGAAGTGCGCGGCAACCTCGCCGCGGGTGGACTGGGCGTGGCGCGTCCGCTTACCGATCACGACCGCAAGATCGCCGACACGCTCGCGCCGGTGCTCGCCGCGCGTGGTCTGCTGCTGGTCGGGTTGGATGCGATCGGCGACTGGCTCACCGAGGTGAATGTGACGAGCCCAACGTGTTTCCGCGAGATCATGGATCAGACCGGCTTCGACGTCGCCGCGATGTTCATCGACGCATTGGAGCGCGCGGCCGCTTGAGGCGCAGCCCTTGAATGGCCGCCAAGGCCCCCAAACTGTGTAGTAAATCCGCATCAAGCGAAACACCGGCTTTGGCGTGAAAATGAGCCTGATACAATGCCCGCTCTTCCGCGCCAAGCGAGTGGAAGGCGCCTGTCAGGCGCCACTGGCATGGACTGCGGACTGTGAACGAGCTGTTTCCCGCCGGCGCCGTAGCGATATCAGGCACGGCGGGCCGCTCGTCAGGTGATGCGTTCCGGCCCTCACGACCCACGGCCAGTCGAGGGCGCTTACGAACCGGGCTTCGTCCCGGTCCACGGTTCGGGGCCGTTCTTTTGCAGCAAGGCTGACATGGCAGGCATTCTGATCATTGCGCACGCTCCGTTCGCCACCGCGTTGCGCGATTGTATTTCGCACATCTACGGTGGCTTGCCGGCTCGCATCGGCGTGATCGATGTATCGCCGGATTGCGATCCCGCACAGCAGGTCGCGTTCGCGCATTCGGAAATCGAGCGGCTCAAGGAAGAAAACGGCGCACTCGTGCTCACCGACATGTTCGGCGCCACGCCGGCGAATATCGCCGGGCGGCTCGCTTCGGTGCCGAACGTCCGTGTGCTGTGTGGCGTCAATTTGCCGATGCTGGTGCGCGCGGTCTGTTATCGCGCGACGCCGCTCGACACGCTGGTCGACAAAGCGCTCGCTGGGGCCACCAAGGGCGTGCACGCAATCGGACCGGCCACGCCGGCGCCGGTTGCGCCGCCTGCGGGGTCCAGTGACTGTTTGCCCGCTTTGCCGCCAGAGGCCGCTGCCGCTGACTGTTTGCCCGCGTTGCCGGCTGAGGCCGACCTGACGCAGAAAGCCGGCTCGACCGGGTTGTAAGCGGATCTCACGGCTTTAAACGATTGCGATTGGGTCGCACCCAATCGCAGCCGGTTTGCAGTTTCACCTTTCACTACAACACTTACCCGCGCTTCGGACCATCACATGCTGCAACAGGAAACGACTATTGTGAACAAGCTGGGGCTGCACGCGCGCGCGTCGGCCAAGTTGACGCAACTCGCGGGCAACTACCAGGCGGAAATCTGGATGAGCCGCAATGGCCGCCGTATTAATGCCAAGAGCATCATGGGTGTGATGATGCTGGCCGCGGGTATAGGCAGCACGGTGCTGATCGAAACGGAAGGCACCGACGAAAAAGAAGCCATGGACGCATTGTTGAAACTGATTGCTGATAAATTCGGCGAAGGTCAGTGAATTCGCGCGTTATCGTTGCCTGAAGCAAAATGCCGCGACTGTCCGCGGCATTTTTTTTAGCGCGAGACAATCGCAGCTTGAGAGGCGCCTGCCCGCGGCGCGCAGGGGTTCGCGTTGCCGGAGCGCAAGCTCGTCGAAGGCGCAGTGTTGTGGTCGGTTACGGTATTTCGTGCTGCGCTGCACACAGACCTAACGTATCGACAACGGGCGCGGAATTTATAATGGCCAACAGAGTCTGAGAGCATTGCAGCGGTTTGCCGCGGCATCACACAACTAGAGGAGGTGCGCGTGTCCTTCACGCTGCATGGAATTCCCGTGTCACGCGGTATCGCCATCGGGCGGGCCTATCTGATCGCCCCGGCTGCACTTGACGTAGACCACTATTTGATCGAACCCGCCCAGATCGAGGGCGAGATCGAGCGCTTTCGCGTGGCCCAGCAACATGTGCATTACGAACTCGACACGTTGCGCGCCGATCTCGCGGCAGACGCGCCGAGCGAAATGGGTGCGTTCATCAACGTTCATTCAATGATCCTGAACGATGCAATGCTCGTGCAGGAAACCATCGACCTGATCCGTACGCGCCGTTACAACGTGGAGTGGGCGCTGACCGAACAGCTCGAGCGCCTGTCGCGCCATTTCGACGATATCGAAGACGAGTACCTGCGCGAGCGCAAAGCCGACATCGAACAGGTGGTGGAGCGCGTGCTGAAGGCGCTCGCCGGCGCTTCGGTGGCGCTGCTAGACAGCGTGCACGGTACGTGCGACGAGATGATTGTGGTCGCGCACGACATCGCGCCGGCCGACATGATGCAGTTCAAAACGCAAACGTTTCAGGGTTTCGTCACCGATCTCGGCGGACGGACTTCACATACGGCGATTGTCGCGCGCAGCCTCGGCATTCCGGCCGCGGTCGGCGTGCAGCATGCGAGCCAGTTGATCCGGCAAGACGACCTGATCATTGTCGACGGTGATCACGGCATCGTGATCGTCGATCCCGCACCGATCGTGCTGGAAGAATACTCGTACCGTCAGAGCGAAAAAGCGTTGGAGCAGCGCAAGCTGCAACGGCTGAAGTTTTCGCCCACGCAAACGCTCTGCGGCACACGCATCGAACTGTGCGCGAACATTGAGTTGCCGGAGGACGCGCGCGCCGCGGTCGATTCGGGGGCAACCGGGGTGGGCCTGTTCCGCACCGAGTTCCTGTTCATGAATCACAAGCACCACTTGCCGGAAGAGGAAGAGCAGTTTGCTGCCTACCGTCGCGCCGTCGAGTTGATGAACGGCTTGCCGGTGACGATCCGTACGATCGACGTCGGCGCCGATAAGCCGCTCGATTCGATGAGTGGTGGCGGCGACGGCTACGAAACCGCACCGAACCCCGCCTTGGGGCTCAGAGCGATTCGCTGGAGCCTCTCGGAACCGCAGATGTTCCTGACGCAACTGCGCGCGATTCTCCGTGCATCGGCGTTCGGCAAGGTGAAGATTCTGATTCCGATGCTGGCGCACGCGCAGGAGATCGATCAGACGCTCGATCTGATTCGCGAGGCCAAGCGGCAACTGGACGATGCCGGTATCGCCTACGATCCGAACGTGCAGGTCGGCGCGATGATCGAGATTCCGGCCGCCGCGATTGCGTTGCCGCTGTTTCTCAAGCGGCTGGATTTCCTGTCGATCGGCACGAACGATCTGATCCAGTACACGCTGGCGATCGATCGCGCGGATAACTCGGTCGCGCATCTGTACGATCCTCTGCATCCGGCGGTGCTGCATCTGATCGCCTTCACGCTGCGCGAGGCGAAGCGGGCGGGGGTGCCGGTGTCGGTGTGCGGCGAGATGGCGGGCGACCCGGCGTTGACGCGTCTGTTGCTCGGTATGGGCCTCACCGAGTTCTCGATGCACCCGAGCCAGTTGCTGGTGGTCAAGCAGGAAGTCCTGCGCTCGCATCTGAAGACGCTCGAGAAGCCGGTGGCCGACGTGCTGGCTTCGTTCGAACCGGAAGAGGTGCAGGCGGCGCTGAAGCGCGTGGTGTTGGCTTGAAACTGACAACCCGGATTGGTGGGTTCAAATGAAAAACGCCGCACATGTGTGCGGCGTTTTTCATTTGGCGTCTTGCTTGCGTGGGCTCACGGCTGATGCTGTTGCCCACATACCGGGCAATCCGGCTGACGCGCAATGCGCATCGTGTTCCATTCCATACGCAGCGAATCGAGCATCGTGAGACGGCCCACCAGCGGCGTGCCGATCTCGCCGATCACTTTCAGTGCTTCAGCCGCTTGCATCGAACCGATGATGCCGACCGTGGGCGCGAATACGCCCATGGTCGAGCACGCGACTTCCTCGAACGGTTGGTCCTCCGGGAACACGCACGCATAGCAGGGCGACGCTGCGTCCCGGAAATCGAAGGTGCTGATCTGGCCGTCGAAACGCAAGGCCGCGCCTGAGACCAGCGGCACACCATGCTTCACGCAGGCGCGGTTGATCGCGTGGCGCGTCGCGAAGTTATCCGTGCAATCGAGCACGACAGCGGCGTGCGGCACCTCGCGATCGAGCCATGCATCGTCGACCCGTTCGGCCACCGCGTTCACCACCACCTCAGGATTGATCTGGGCGATCGCGTCGCGCCCGGACTCCACCTTTTTGCGCCCGACCGACGCCGTCACATGCAAAATCTGCCGCTGCAGATTGGTCAGGTCGACCGTATCCGCATCGACCAGCGTCAGACGGCCGACGCCTGCCGCCGCCAGATACATCGCTGCCGGCGAACCCAGGCCGCCCGCGCCGACGATGATCGCGTGCGCGTCGATAAAGCGCTGCTGCGCCTCGATGCCGATTTCGTCGACGAGGATGTGGCGGGAATAGCGGAGGAGTTGATCGTCATTCATGGCGGGGCGCGTGGAGTGTCGCGCAATGAGATGCAGGACCGGTGGCCTGCCATGCGCGGTTTCGTTATTTTAATCGCGCGGGGGAGCGGGTGTTCTTGCTGGTGCCGGGTATTACAACTGTACTGCTCCGTGTCTTCGCAGCACGTCCGGCTGCGAAGACACGTTGGATTTGCTGCTTAGTTGCTTTGTGTAGCAGGCGCCGAGGCCGGGACCGATGCGCCCGGTACCGGTTGCGTCGGCTTCACCGCGACCGGCGCGGAGGCCGATGCTGCCGGCTTGTTCTGCGCCAGACGCCGCTCGGTCAGCGACTTCGATTCCTGCACCGGCTTGCCTTCCAGCTTGTTTAACGCCTGCGTCAGCATGAAGTCGTCGGTCGAACCGAACTCGACCGGCTTGCGCTCACGATCCTTCTGACGCTGTTCCGGCGTCTTCTTGTCGTTCTGCTCTTCAAGCTGGCGCAACTGGTCCATGCGTTCCTGTTCGCGCTGATCCGCTTCCTTCTTCTCGTTCGGATCCTGCGTGTTCGCAAGGTGGTTCGAGTAGTCGACTTCGCGAGTAACCAGTGCGTCGTCCGGATCGCCTTCTGAGTATTGATCGACCGCGATGTCAGGACGGATGCCCTTATTCTGGATCGAACGGCCGCTCGGCGTGTAGTAGTACGCCGTGGTCAGACGCAGTGCCGTTTCAGCTGTCATCGGACGGACGGTTTGCACCGAACCCTTGCCGAAGGTGGTCTTGCCGACGATCAGCGCACGATGCTGATCCTGCAGCGCGCCCGCGACGATCTCCGAAGCCGACGCCGAATAGGCGTTGGTCAGCACGATCATCGGCACAGTCTTGAAGATCGGCGCTTCGTCTTTCAGCGGATCGCTGTCGAACGATTGCAGGCGGTAGTTATCGTACGTGTCGCGATAGACCTGCTTCGAATCCGGAATCTGGCCGTTGGTGGACACCACCACCGAATTCGACGGCAGGAACGCGCCGGCAACACCGACCGCGCTTTGCAGCAGACCGCCGCCGTTATTGCGCAGGTCGAGCACGAGACCCTTCAGGTTCGGCTGTTGACGGGCGATGTCTTGCAGTTTCGCAGCCAGATCAGGCGTGGTGCGTTCCTGGAAGCTGGTGATGCGGACATACGCGTAGCCCGGCGCCAGAATCTTCATCTTGACCGACTGGACCTTGATGATCGCGCGCGTGACCGTGAGCGGGAACGTCCGGTCGTCGGTCTTGCGGAAGATGGTCAGCGTGACCTTGGTGCCCGGATCGCCGCGCATCTGCTTGACCGCCTGGTCGAGCGTCATGCCGCGCACCGGCTTGTCATTGATGCGGGTGATCAGGTCGCCCGGACGGATGCCGGCGCGGAACGCGGGCGTGTCTTCAATCGGCGAGATCACCTTGATCAGGCCGTCTTCCGACGAAATTTCGATGCCGAGACCCGCGAAGCGACCCTTGGTCTGCTCCTGCAGTTCCTCGTAATCGGTCTTGTCGAGATACGACGAGTGCGGGTCGAGGCTCGACACCATGCCCTTGATCGCGGCGGTGAGGAGCTTTTTATCGTCCACCGGTTCGACGTACTCATGCTTGATTTGCCCGAACACTTCGGCAAAGAGCCGGAGTTGGTCCAGCGGCAACGGTGCAACGGCGCTCGAGGCGGCGCCGGCGGGTTGCTGGGCCGAGGCGGAGAGTTGCAGGGTGGCAAATGCGCCGGTAGCAAGGCCCGCGGCAATCAGGCCGATATTTTTCAGGTTCTTTCGCATAGAGTCTGTTGCGGTCGGGAGCGCGTGGCAGCGTCGATAGAGATGGGGACGGACAAGTATAACTGCACACCCGCCCGGTCAGGGCGCAGCGCAGGCAATCGTGATTCGACAGCGCGGGCGGGCCCTGGTTCGTGAGTCGGAGGTCGCGAAGCCGAAGTAATGTGCGGTAACGGCAAGATGGCAGTGGGATGGCGCAATTGACAGCCGGCGGGACGCGTACGCCGGCAGGTCTTGCCGGTGGGGTGGCCCGTTTGCCGGGCCCCCGCTGCAGATTTCCACTACAGGCGGGGGGCGGCGGCCGGCGGCCCCGGTTTAGCCCGCCTTGCCTTGCTTGGCCACAGCGGCCTGCGCCTTCGCAATCGCGTCCTGGTCGCCCAGATAGTAGTGCTTGATCGGTTTCAGGTTTTCGTCGAGTTCATAGACGAGCGGCACGCCATTCGGGATATTCAGGCCGACGATGTCGTCGTCCGAAATGTTGTCCAGGTACTTCACCATGGCGCGGATCGAGTTGCCGTGCGCGGCGATCACAATCTTGCGGCCTGACTTGATGGCCGGCGCAATCGACTCGTTCCACAACGGCAAAACGCGTGCGACGGTGTCTTTCAGGCACTCCGTGAGCGGCAATTGCTCGCGCGGCACCTTGGCGTAGCGCGGATCGTTGTAGGGTGCGCGTTCGTCCGACGGATCGAGCGCCGGCGGCGGCGTGTCGTAGCTGCGGCGCCAGACCAGCACCTGTTCGTCGCCGAATTTGGCGGCGGTTTCCGCCTTGTTCAGGCCCGACAGCGCGCCGTAGTGGCGCTCGTTCAGGCGCCACGAATGCACGACCGGCAGATACATCAGGTCCATCTGGTCCTGTACGTGCCACAGGGTGCGGATCGCGCGCTTGAGCACCGACGTGTAGGCGATATCGAACGAATAGCCCGATTCCTTCAGCAGCACGCCCGCTTGCTGCGCTTCACGATTGCCCTGTTCGGTGAGGTCGACGTCGACCCAGCCCGTGAAGCGGTTTTCCTTGTTCCACGTCGATTCGCCGTGGCGGATGAGAACGAATTTGTACATGAGATTGCCGGTCGGTAGTAAGGAAGCGGTAAAGCGTTGCGAGGGTCCTCTGGAGGAGCGCCGCCATCGCGTCAGACGGTTATTTTATAATGGCTCGATTGCCCTTTTCGATTTCTCTCTTTTTCGGCGGATTTTCCGTGAAGTTTTTCACTGATTACACAAACCTTGTACTGATCGCAATCGTCCTCATCTCCGGTGGGTTGCTGCTGTGGCCGACGATCAGCCGGCGTGGCCGCGGTGGCCTGTCGGCCGCTGAAGCCACCCAACTGATCAACCGGCGCAATGCGGCGGTCATCGATCTGCGTCCGTCCGCCGACTTTGCCAAGGGCCATCTGCCCGCGGCACGGCACCTTGAATTTGCAGAGTTGCAGGCGAAAGTCGCGCAACTCGTGAAGAACAAGAGCAACCCGGTGCTGCTGGTGTGCCAGACCGGCCAGCAGTCGAACAAGGCAGCGCGTATCGTGCAGGATGCGGGATACGCCGAAGTCCATGTTCTCGAAGGCGGTGTCGACGCCTGGCAGAAAGCCGGTATGCCGGTTGTGAAACAAGGAGCAGTCAAGTGAACAAAGTCATCATGTACAGCACCCAGGTGTGCCCGTATTGCCAGATGGCCGAACGTCTTTTAAAGTCGCGCGGCGTCGAGCACGTTGAAAAGGTACTGATCGACAAGGACCCGGCCCGTCGTGAAGAAATGATGACCCGGACCGGTCGCCGCACTGTGCCGCAGGTGTTCATCGGCGAGACGCATGTCGGCGGGTACGATGACCTGTCCGCGCTCGATCGCGCGGGCGGTTTGATGCCTCTGCTCGAACCTGCCTGAACGAAGTTGCCCCACTCATGCGCCGGCCGGCGCGTGAGTGGGGCAGGTGAAACACAAGTCGGTGCATGCTGGCCCTTCAAGGACAACTTCGAGGGCCGGCGATGCGCCGCAACGATCTGGCGGCCCGTGGAGTCATGGGCCGCCGCCACGCATACCTATCAGGGAATCACTCAATCATGTCCGACGAGAATAACCAGCCGTTCTTCAACATCCAGCGCATCTACCTGAAGGACATGTCGCTCGAGCAGCCGAATTCGCCAGGCATCTTCCTCGAGCAGGAAATGCCGTCGGTCGAAGTCGAAGTCGACGTGAAGGCCGAGCGCCTCGCCGACACCGTGTTCGAAATCCTCGTGACGGGCACCGTCACGGCCAAGGTGTCGGACAAGGTTGCGTTCCTGATCGAAGCCAAGCAAGCCGGCATTTTCGACATCCGCAACATTCCGGCTGAGCAGATTGATCCGCTGGTCGGCATTGCCTGCCCGACGATCCTGTTCCCGTACCTGCGCTCGAACATTGCCGACGCGATCACCCGCGCAGGCTTCCCGCCGATCCACCTCGCCGAGATCAACTTCCAGGCGCTGTACGAGCAACGTCTCGCGCAAATGGGCGGCCAGGAAGGCGCGGCGCAAAACGGCGTCACGCATTAACGCGTCCGTTCGGTGCCGGCTATGAAGGTTGCTGTCCTCGGCGCCGGTGCATGGGGCACAGCCCTCGCCGGCCATCTGGCCGCACGGCACGACACGGTGCTGTGGGCGCGTGAACCCGCGCTCATCGCCGATCTCTCCGCTTCGCACGAAAACGCCCGCTATCTGGCGGGCGTTGCGTTGCCACCGTCCCTTCGCTATGAAGCCGATCTGAACGCAGCGCTCGACCACGCGCTCGCCGACGACGCGTTATGCGTCGTGGCGACGCCCGTCGCCGGTCTGCGGGGTCTGTTCCGGGCGATGCACGACGCGGGCAAAGTGCCGGCACATGTGGTGTGGCTGTGCAAAGGTTTCGAAGCCGACTCGCAGTTGTTGCCGCATCAGGTGGTCGCGGCTGAATTGCCGGGGCATGGCAGTAACGGTGTGCTGTCGGGTCCGAGTTTCGCTCGCGAAGTCGGGCAGGGCTTGCCGGTCGCGTTGACGATCGCGAGTACGTCGGCGACATGCCGGGAGCGCACGGTTGCCGCGTTCCATCATGGCGCCATGCGCATCTATACCGGCGATGACATCGTTGGTGTGGAAGTGGGTGGCGCGGTGAAGAACGTGCTGGCGATTGCCACGGGTATTGCCGATGGCCTCGGCCTCGGTCTCAATGCACGCGCGGCGTTGATTACGCGTGGTCTCGCTGAAATGTCGCGCCTCGGCGTGACGCTCGGCGGGCGGGCGGAGACGTTCACCGGTTTGACAGGGCTGGGCGATCTGATCCTGACCGCCACGGGCGATCTTTCGCGCAATCGCACGGTCGGCGTGCAACTCGCCGCGGGCCGTACGCTCGACGATATCCTCGGCGGCCTCGGCCATGTGGCCGAAGGCGTGCGTTGTGCGCAAGCTGTGTTGGCAATCGCTCGCGCTCATGCGATCGAGATGCCGATCACGCAGGCGGTCTGTGCCGTGCTGTTCGACGGCGTAGCGCCCCGCGACGCCGTCAGCGCCTTGCTGCGGCGCGATTCGAAAGCAGAATAAGTCTTGTCTTTCAGCCGTTTAGCGCGAAAAGCGCTGAACGGCTGCCCACTATCGCTGTCCACGTTTTATCGACGCTTCGGATCAGCGAGGTTCTCATGCTCAGTTTTAACAATTGCACGCTAGAAGCGCGCGTGGTCGATATCGCGACACTCGCCGTGGATGCGATCGTCAATGCCGCGAATACTTCGTTGCTAGGCGGGGGCGGCGTGGACGGCGCGATTCACCGCGCGGCCGGCAAGGAATTGCTGCGTGAGTGCGAAACGCTCGGCGGCTGCGCAACCGGCGATGCGAAAATCACCCGTGGTTACCAGTTACCGGCCAAACATGTGATCCATGCGGTCGGCCCGGTCTGGCAGGGCGGTGCGCGCGGCGAGGCGGACCTGCTTGCCTCGTGCTATCGGCGCTCGCTCGAAGTGGCGCATCAGGCGCATTGCAGGAGTATTGCGTTCCCCGCGATTAGTTGCGGTATCTACCATTTTCCCGCCAACGAAGCCGTGCAAATTGCTGTCGGCACCGTGCTCGAAAGCTTGTCGCGCAAGCCGGGCATAGAACACGTGGTGTTCGCCTGCTTCGACGGCGCGATGCTTGCGCGCTACGAAGCCGAATTGGAACGGCGTCAGGCGCCGCCGTCGAAGCCGGTCTGACGCCACGCTTCGAACACGACCACGGCGACCGTATTCGACAGATTCAGGCTGCGGTTGCCTGGTCGCATCGGCAGACGCACGCGTTGTTCATTGGCGAATTGATCGAGCACGGTGTCAGGCAGGCCGCGCGTTTCGGCGCCGAACACGAACCAGTCGCCGGATTGAAACGCATGCTCGTGAAACCGGCCCGAGCCACGGGTGGTGAAGGCGAACATCCGCGCCGGATCGGGCGCTTCCTTGGCGACGAACGCTGCCCAATCGGCATGTACGTTCATCTGCGCATACTCGTGGTAGTCGAGACCGGCGCGGCGCAATTTGGCGTCGTCGAGCGGAAAGCCGAGCGGCTCGATCAGATGCAGCCGCGCGCCGGTGTTGGCGCACAGGCGGATAACGTTGCCGGTGTTCGGCGGGATTTCGGGTTCGACGAGAACGACATTGAACATGATGGCTTCAGGTAGAGACTAGTTTTTTGGTGTACGCAGTGCGACGAAGTTGGTGACGCGCCGCGCACCGGCCGCTTTGAGCGTACGCGCCAGCGCTTCGAGTGTCGCGCCGGTCGTCATCACATCGTCGACGATGCCGACATGCAGACCTTGCACCGGTTTGACGACTTTGAATGCTCGGCCCACGTTCAACCGGCGCGCGTCCAGGTCGAGCCGCGATTGTGGTGCGGTGTGGATCACACGATGCAGCAAGGTGGCGTCGCTGCGCACATTCAGCGCGCGGGCCAAGGGCCTCGCAATCTGCCAGGCCTGGTTGTAGCCGCGCTCAGTAAGACGTTTGTTGGCCAGCGGCACGGGCGCGAGCACATCGGGTTTTTCAGCCGCGTCCACCCATGAGTCCCCCGCGAGGCGCGCAAGGCGTTGCGCAAACTCGCGCGCCAGCATCAGCCGGGCGCGGAATTTCAGCCCGAGCGCCAAGGCGTCGAGCGGCTGGCGGTAATCGGCAAGAGCGAAGGTTGCCTCGAACGGCGGCGGCTCGCCGATGCAATCCGCACAGCGATATCGCGCGTGGCTCGCCCAGCGCGCTCCGGACAAAGGGACCGCGCACACCGTGCAGCGCAACCTGGCTTCGTTCCAATACGCCTCGTCACAACCGGCACACAGCGTCTTATGCGACAAATTGCCGCATAGTGCGCACAGGTTCGGCAACGCAGCGTGCATCACATGCGGCCACGCCGAATATAAGCCGCGCGTGAAGCGTGCAAAAAGTGCGTTCGAGCCGCCGGGAGACGAGGAATTTTTTCGGAGTGGCATGATTGGACCGCCCGCAAAGGCCTTTCACGCTGAATGGACGGAAGCGAACGAGTATACTTCGTGCTCTACGCCAGTACGACACCCATGCCCCCAACTACGTCTCAATCTGGCCGTCCGGCCTATGATTCCCGGCGCCTCCGGCAGATTTTCGACCGCCGTGCGGCGACCTTCGACCAGGTCGCGTTCCTGCCGCGCGAAATCGCGCAGCGCATGCGCGAACGCCTCGACTACATCAAGGTTACGCCGTCGAGCGTGCTCGACGCCGGTTGCGGTGCGGGCGAAGACATCCCCGCATTGCGCGAACGCTTCCCCGAGGCGCCGGTGTTCGGCACCGACATGTCGCACGGAATGCTCAGTCGCGCGCTGCGTCACGATTCCGGCGACACAAGCTGGCGGCGCTTTCTGCCGGCCACGCTCGGCAAGGCGCTCGGCGCCCGCGGTCCGCGTTTTGCGCAGGCCGACTTCTCGGCGCTGCCGTTCGCGGCCGGCGCCTTCGAATTCATCTGGTCCAATCTCGCTCTCCACTGGCACTCGCGGCCCGATCTCGTGTTTCCCGAGTGGCAACGCGTGCTGAAAGTGAACGGCCTGCTGATGTTCAGCACGCTCGGCCCCGATTCGCTGAAGGAATTACGCGGCGCCTACGCCGAGGTCGAGGCCGCGCATGGCGTTGCTTCGCGCAAGCATGTGATCGACTTTGTCGACATGCATGACCTCGGGGACATGCTGGTCGAAAGCGGCTTCGAGATTCCGGTGATGGACCAGGAAACACTCACCATTACATATAAGTCGCCCGAGTCGCTGCTCGCGGATGTGCGTCGCTGGGGCGCCTATCCGTTCGAGCGCGAGGCTACCGCGAACGCCGTCGCGCGTAGGCTGCACAAGGCTTTGCTGGCAGCGCTCGAGGCCCGCCGGCGCGCCGACGGCACGATCGCGCTGACCTTCGAAGTGATCTACGGCCACGCCTGGAAAGCCGTGCCGCGCACCACGGCCGAAGGGCATGGGATCGTGCGGCTCGAGGATATCGGACGAGGCTCGTCGAGGAATCGGTGAGGAATCAACGAAGCGGTAAAGAGGACATCTGTTATGTCTGAAATTACCGCTTCAAAAGACGCGTGAAAGCTGCGTCAAAACGGCGCGGAGGCTTGTCGCACCGGGCTTGTGGGCCGATTGAGGCTTGCTTGTGGATGCCATGGATCGCGCCTATAATGCGTCAGTTTGTCGCCCGGAGTTCCCACATTTGGGGCGGCAGGCCCGAGGCATAGGGCTGCAACATGAAGTGACGCGGCGGTAATCAAGTGGCTGGATTCTGCGGTCGCGAGCAGTGGCCGCAGGCGGTGATGGGTGACGGTCGGCGGGAGGCAGCGATGGAAGCATCAGATCTGCTGGCGGATTCAGAACCGGTTCTCAAAGACTGGACGATGAAGCGCAACTGTTCGATATCGCCGCGGCAGTTCGTATGTTTCTACGTGTCGCTTGCGTTGTTCTCGTTGGCAATTGCTTTCATGCTGGTTCTGGTCGGCGCCTGGCTGGTGTTGCCGTTCACCGGTATTGAATTGCTGGCGGTGGGCATCGCGTTTGCCATATATGCGCGTCATGCTGTCGATTACGAGTGCGTGCGGCTGTTTCCGAACCGGCTCGTGATCGAGCAGGTCAGCGCCGAGCGGCTCACGCAGTTCGAATTCAATCCGCGCTGGGTGCGGATCGAACCGGGCGCAACGCCGCGAGACCAGATCAAACTGGTCTCGCGCGGACAGACGATCATGATCGGGCAACATCTCGCGCAGTATCGGCGCGCGCAGTTCGCAGGCGAATTGCGCATGTGGCTCACGCGTTGTTAGACGTGTTGAGACGCGCGGCGTTCACGGGGAGCGCGAGACAGCCTGCCAGCGGGGTCGAGGGTTTGAATGGAAATTTTGGGTAAGGAAGCTATGAAAACAATCAAGCGAGCCCTCATGGGCGTGCTGGCGATGAGCGGACTGCTTTTCGCCGGTGCGGCCCTGGCAGTGGGCGATGTTCCGGGCGGCCCTGCCGTCAACGAGATCAATCTCCAGCCGCCGGCGACGAAAATCGCTGAGGAGCTCTACAGCCTCCACACGTTCATGCTGATCCTGTGCACGGTGATCTTCGTCGGCGTGTTCGCAGTGATGTTCTATTCGATGTTTGCGCACCGCAAATCGAAAGGCCATAAAGCTTCCCATTTCCACGAAAGCACGACCGTCGAAATCATCTGGACGATCGTGCCGTTCGTCATCGTCGTGCTGATGGCGCTCCCCGCCACCAAGACCGTCGTCGCGATGAAGGACACCACGAACGCCGACGTCACCATCAAGGTCACGGGCTACCAGTGGAAGTGGGGCTACGACTACGTGAAGGGTCCGGGTGAGGGCATCAGCTTCCTGTCCACGCTGGCCACGCCGCGTGCGCAAACCGATGGCCGCGAGCCGATTTCCACCACGTACCTGCAGGAAGTCGACAATCCGCTCGTCGTCCCGGTCGACAAGAAAATCCGCATCATCACCACCGCGAACGACGTGGTCCACTCCTGGTACGTGCCGGCTTTCGGCGTGAAGCAGGATGCGATTCCAGGCTTTGTGCGCGACACGTGGTTCAAGGCTGACAAGACCGGCACCTTCCGCGGCTTCTGTACCGAACTGTGCGGGAAGGAGCACGCATTCATGCCGGTGGTGGTCGAAGTGCTGTCGGCAGACGACTACGCGAAGTGGGTCGATACGCAGAAGCAGAAAATGGCCGCCGGCCAGGACGATCCGAACAAGACCTACACCATGGCTGAGCTGATGGAGCGCGGCGGCAAGGTGTACGCAGCGAATTGCGCGGTCTGCCACCAGCCGACCGGCAAGGGCGTTGGCGCATTCCCGGCGCTGGACGGCAGCAAGATCGCCAACGGCCCGATCGCCGAGCACGTGAGCTTGGTGCTGAAGGGCAAGAACGCGATGCCTTCGTGGGCGCCGACGCTGAACGACGTCGAAATCGCTTCGGTCATCACGTACGAACGTAATTCGTGGGGCAACCACACCGGCGACATTCTCCAGCCGAAGCAGATTCTGGAGGCCCGTAACGGCAAGCTGCCGGAAGGTGGCAATCATCTGGCCGACGCAGGCGCGGCTGCTAGCGGCGCAGCGGCTGCCTCGGGTGCTGACGCGGCTGCGGCCGGTTCGGACAGCGCGGCAGCATCGCAAGCAGCTCTCCCGGCAAACGTCTACTTCGACACCGGCAAGAGCACGCTGCCGACCGACGCGAAAGCGGCGGTCGACGCGGCCGCGGCCTACGCGAAAGCACACCCGGACGCCAAGTTCACACTGTCGGGCTTCACCGACGCCACCGGCTCTGCCGAAGTCAACGCGAAGCTCGCGAAGACCCGTGCCGAAGCCGTGCGCGACGCACTGAAAGCAGCCGGCATTGCCGAAGACCACATCATTTTGAAGAAGCCGGAAACGATCACGGGCGGCGGCGACGCGAAAGAAGCCCGGCGTGTCCAGATCAGCCCGGCTGCCTGACGTGTTCATGGTCAGCACCGCAGTATTCGCATTAGGAGATTGTCATGTCTAGCATCGGACACGATGTAGTCGCGGGCCACGAGCACGTACACGGCGACCACGCCCACGAAACGCCGCATGGCTGGCGTCGTTGGCTGTTCGCAACCAATCACAAGGACATCGGTACGTTGTACCTGATCTTCTCGTTCACCATGTTCCTCTCCGGGGGCGTGATGGCGCTGATGATCCGTGCCGAACTGTTCGAGCCGGGCCTGCAGATCATGCGCCCCGAGTTCTTCAACCAGTTGACCACCATGCACGGCCTGATCATGGTGTTCGGCGCGATCATGCCGGCCTTCGTCGGCTTCGCGAACTGGATGGTGCCGCTGCAGATCGGCGCATCGGACATGGCTTTCGCGCGGATGAACAACTTCAGCTTCTGGCTGCTGCCGGTGGCTGCGGTGTTGCTGGTCGGTTCGTTCTTCGCACCGGGCGGCGCGACCGCCGCGGGCTGGACGCTGTACGCACCGTTGTCGACGCAGATGGGCCCGGGCATGGACTTCGCGATTTTCGCGGTCCACTTGATGGGTGCTTCGTCGATCATGGGCGGGATCAACATCGTCGTGACGATCCTGAACATGCGCGCACCTGGCCTCACGCTGATGAAGATGCCGATGTTCGTCTGGACGTGGCTGATCACCGCATACCTGCTGATCGCCGTGATGCCGGTTCTGGCAGGCGCGATCACCATGGTGCTGTTCGACCGCCACTTCGGCACGTCGTTCTTCAACGCGGCAGGCGGCGGCGACCCGGTGATGTACCAGCACATCTTCTGGTTCTTCGGGCACCCCGAGGTGTACATCATGATCTTGCCGGCGTTCGGGATCGTGTCGCAGGTGATCCCGGCGTTCTCGCGCAAGCCGCTGTTCGGCTATAGCTCGATGGTGTACGCAACCTCGTCGATCGCGATTCTGTCGTTCATGGTCTGGGCGCACCACATGTTCGCAACCGGTATGCCGGTGACGGGCCAACTGTTCTTCATGTACGCGACGATGCTGATCGCCGTGCCGACGGGTGTGAAGGTGTTCAACTGGGTCGCGACGATGTGGCGCGGTTCGCTGTCCTTCGAAACGCCTATGTTGTTCGCTGTCGGCTTCCTGCTGGTGTTCACGTTCGGCGGTCTGTCGGGCCTGATGCTCGCCATGGCGCCGCTCGACATCCAGTATCACGGTACCTATTTCGTGGTGGCCCACTTCCACTACGTGCTGGTTGCGGGTTCGCTCTTCGCGTTGTTCTCCGGGTGGTACTACTGGGCGCCGAAGTGGACCGGCTGGATGTACAACGAAACGCGCGGCAAGATCCACTTCTGGGCGTCGATGTTCTTCTTTAACCTCGCGTTCCTGCCGATGCACTTCGTCGGTCTCGCAGGTATGCCGCGTCGTTACGCTGACTACCCGGCACAGTTCACGGACTGGAACCAGGTCATCTCGATCGGTGCCTTCGGCTTCGGTCTGGCACAGGTCTACTTCCTGTTCGCGGTTGCGCTGCCGGCCTATCGTGGCGGCGGTGAACTCGAAAAGGCCGGCGACAAGCCGTGGGACGGCGCAACGGGCCTCGAATGGACCGTGCCGAGCCCGGCTCCGTTCCACACGTTCGAAAATCCGCCGACCGTCGAGTAATCGGCGTTCAGCGAGGTTGCCGGTTTCGTCGGCGCGGTGTTAGTCGCCGCCGGGACCGGGCAGCCACGCGAGCAGTGGTGGCACCCTGTAGTCACGAAAGTATTCAGAAAGTCGAGCATGGCGCGCAATCCTCAAGAAAGACGTACGCCCGAGCAGGTTCGCGCGGGTAACCGGCGGATCGGTATCGTGATGTTTGTCATCGCCGCGGCTTTTTTTGCGAGCGTCATCATTCATCAGAAGTGGTTCACCTGACGCGGTACGCGGTAGTTAGAGTCTGTGTGCAGGATTGTTGAGGATTGAGATGTCGACGCAACCGCCGGCCCAGGCCGATCGCTCTTTTAACCGTTCGATGCTGATCAAGCTGTTCGTCGTCGCGTTGATGATGTTCGGTTTTGGTTTTGCGCTGGTGCCGATGTACCGCGCGATCTGCCAGATCACCGGCATCAACAACCTCGTGCAGCGTGATGCCACGGTGCGTGAGGCGAAGAATACGCAAGTCGACATGAGTCGCACGATTTCGATCGAATTCGATGCGAACGCGCGCGGCCCGCTGGGTTTCAAGCCGGAGCAACGTAGTCTCGACGTGCATCCGGGCGAAGTGACGACAGTGATGTACGAGGTCAGCAACGAACAGGCGCGCACGATTCAGGCGCAAGCCATTCCGAGCTACGCGCCGAAGCAGGCAACCGAGTACTTCAAGAAGATCGAGTGTTTTTGCTTTACGCAGCAGACTCTGACTGCGAACCAGACCAAGCGGTTGCCGGTGGTGTTCGTCGTCGACCCGAAGTTGCCGAAGGATGTGAAAACGATCACGTTGTCGTACACGTTCTTTGAGTTGAATACGCCGGCAGCGGCGACGGCCGGGAGCGTAGCACCCACGGCCAACACGGCGGCAACCACCGCCAATCCCACCTGACGGCACTGGCCGCAGGCGAAGGAAGAAGACGTAAATGAGCGATAACCGCGGCAGCCCACGCAAGAGCAGTTTCGGCCAGTCGATGAAAGCCGTGTTCTGGTCGTTTTTCGGGGTGCGCAAGCGTCGTGATCTGGAAGCGGACGCAACGCAGTTGAACCCGCTGCATGTGCTTGCAGCAGCGCTGATCAGCGTAGCCATCCTGATCGGGGTGCTGATCCTGATCGTGCACGCCGTAGTGGGTTGAGCCGGCAGGCACACAAGTCGTACCGGGCGAAGCAGAGCCCACGAATTAGAGAGAAGCGGTGCGGTATCGACGCGCCGCCGAAGATACAGCCGGAGATTCCGGAACAACTGGACTGAAGTGGAGAATCAAGAATGAGCGGTCAAAACGAGAGCCCGTACTATTTCGTACCGCATCCGTCGCGGCATCCGATCAGCGCCGCCGCTGGGTTGCTGGTCATGCTCGGATCGCTTGCGGCCTGGATCAACGACCATGAACTGGCGCCGATCGGCGTCGTCGTCGGGTTGCTGTGGCTGCTCTATACCTTGTGGCACTGGTTCGGCGACGCGATCGCCGAGTCGGAAGGCGGCATGTACGGCAAGAATGTCGACAAGTCGTACCGCTGGAGCATGAGCTGGTTCATCTTCTCCGAAGTGATGTTCTTCGGCGCTTTCTTCGGCGCGCTGTTCTATGCACGTGAAATCGCGCTGCATCAGCTCGGCAGCCTCGACTACAAGCTGATCTGGCCGGATTTCTCGGCGGTGTGGCCGAACAACGGTCCGGCAGCGCTGGTCTCGACCTTCAAGTCGATGCAGCCGTGGCCGGTGCCGACCATCAACACGGCGCTGCTGCTGTCGTCCGGCGCTACGTTGACGGTCTCGCACCACGCACTGCGTGAAGATCATCGAAAGAAGGCGATCATCTGGCTGGCGGCTACGCTGGTGCTCGGCGTCTGCTTCCTGTTCCTGCAAGGCTTCGAGTATTTCCACGCGTACAACGAACTGAACCTGACGCTGTCCTCGGGTGTGTATGGCTCGACGTTCTTCCTGCTGACGGGCTTCCACGGTTTCCACGTGTTCCTCGGCGGTACGATGCTGGCCGTGGTGCTGGTGCGGATGATTCGCGGCCACTTCACCGCGGAGCATCACTTCGCATTCGAAGGCGCCGCCTGGTACTGGCACTTTGTGGACGTCGTGTGGCTTGGGCTGTACGTCGTCGTGTACTGGCTGTAACGCAGTCTGGCCTGCATACGTACTGAAAACCGGCCGGTTTCCGGAGCGTGTGCAGGCCGTTTGCGCATCGCCTTTCACGGGCGCGGCGCACGAGCAGTACGCAAGTCATAGAGCGCCGCCCTCGACCCTGTCAGGGCGGCGTTTTGTTTGGTGGGTTGGGTGACTTGAAGCTTTTTCCGCCGAGCTCAACGCCCGTAAGGAATACCGGTCGACTGAATCCAGCCCATCCAGTGAGCGAACAGGATGAACAGGAACAGCGAGATCGACAGACCCACCCGCGTGGCGAGCGACCAGACCATCCGCTTGGTTTTGCCCTTGTCATGCATCATGAAGTAAAGCGCGGACACCATGCTGGCGATGATCAGGACGAAGGCGATGGGAACGAGAATGTGCATGGAACCAACTGAAACCGGGAAGCGCAGAGGCAAGACGTTTATTATCGCACCGCGCGCCAGCGTCTGCCGTACGTTCCAGACGCCGTCGCGGGCTGTGGTGCCGGAGTGTGTTCGATGAAGTTCCGCCTCATTCCCGCGCTGCTGATTCTGCTAGTGATTGCAGTGACGGTGCGGCTCGGCTTCTGGCAGCGCGACCGCGCGCATCAGAAGGAAGCACTCGCAGCACACATCACGCAGTTCGAAGACGCGCCCGCGCAGCCTGTGAGCGCTACGCCGGTTGCACTCAAAGACATCGAATTCCATCGCGTGAAGGCGCGCGGCAGTTTCGTCGCGGACAAAGTCGTCTATCTGGATAATCGCCCGTATAACGATCAGCCGGGCTTTTACGTCGTGATGCCTTTTAAACTGGCCGACGGCGGTTACGTGCTGGTCAATCGCGGTTGGCTGCCGCGCAACATGAACAATCGCGAGACCATCGCGCCGTACAGCACGCCGCAAAGCGAGATCGAAATCGAAGGCATTGCGCGTGCCGATGCCTCGCGTGCATTCGAGTTAGGGCAGGGCGGATCGGCTGCGCATCAGAAGATTCGCCAGAATCTGGATACGGCGGCCTACGCTGAGGAAACCGGGTTGCCGTTGCAATCGTTCGTAATCCAGCAATTGAGCGACGACGGCGACAAACTGGTGCGCGACTGGCCGGCGCCAACAACCGGCGTCGAAACCAACTACGGCTACATGTTCCAGTGGTGGGGCATGGCGGCCGCGGCGCTGATCTTCGGCTTGTACGCCGCGCGCCGCGCCGCGAAGAAAGAGCACGCCCCGAGCGTGTAACGCATCGCCTGCGGTTTCGTGCCCTGAGCACGGGCTCGAAGCCGCGCAATCATTGAAAGAGGTCCTGTAGTGTCGACGCAATCTCCCCGTTCGCCGCAAGCCGGCAAACCCGCAGCTCCGAAAGTGATGCCTGGTCAACCCAATGGCGAGGGATCGTGGAAGCGTGGCCGCTGGATGCTGCTGTTGCTGGCGGTCATCTGCGCCGCGCCGATCGTCGTATCGTATTTTGTTTACTACGTGGTCAAGCCGGCCGGCGGCAGCACGAGCTACGGCACGCTGGTCGAACCGCAGCGACCGATTCCCGATTCGCTCGTCGTCACGGGTGAAGACGGCAAGCCGCTCAAGCTCGCGACGCTGCGCGGCCGCTGGCTGCTGATCTCCGTCGACACCAGCGCATGCGACAAAGCCTGCGTCACCAAGCTGTACTTCATGCGACAAATCCGCGCAGCTCAGGGCCCGGAACGCGAGCGCGTCGTCGAAGTGTGGCTGCGCACCGATGCAGGCAACGTGTCCGACGTGATACAAAAGGCCTACCCCGACACCCACATGCTGATCGCCAATCCGGCGCAGGTGTCCGCATGGCTGCCGACCGACACCGGCACCCAACTCACCGACCACATCTACATGGTCGATCCGAACGGCAATCTGATGATGCGTTTCCCGAAAGATCCGAACCCCAGCAAGATCAAGGGCGACGTGACCAAGCTGCTCAAGTGGTCGAGCATCGGCTGACGCCGCAACAAGGGTAAGAAAGATGTCTGCATTGCAACTTCTGCAACTGGCCCTGATCGGCTTGTGTATCGCGTTGTTGCCGCTGTCCTATGTATGGGTCAAGGCCGACGACAACAAATTCCGCAAGCTGGTGTGGCTCACCACTTTCCTGACGCTGGACCTGGTGATGTTCGGCGGCTTTACGCGTCTCACCGATTCTGGTCTCGGCTGCCCGGACTGGCCAGGTTGCTATGGCACGTCGTCGCCGTTCATCGCGCACGCCGCGATTGCCGCCGCGCATCAATTGATGCCGACCGGACCGGTCAGTATGACGAAGGCCTGGATCGAGATGATTCACCGTTACTTCGCGATGGCGATCGGCGTGCTAATCATCGCGCAGACGTTGATTGCGTGGACGGCTCGTATCAAGCGCCGTCCACTGCATGTGTCGCCGTGGTGGCCGACTTCGCTGCTGCTGCTGATTCTTGTGCAGGGCGCATTCGGCGCGTGGACCGTGACCATGAAGTTGCAGCCGATCATCGTGACGACCCATTTGCTGCTTGGCCTCGCGTTGCTCGGCACGCTCGGCTGGCTGGCCGCACGCCAAACGCCGCTGCCGGCCTATGAGCCCGAAGCCGCGCGCTGGCGGACGGCTGCGATCGCTGGTCTCGTGCTGCTGGTGGTGCAGATCGCGTTGGGCGGCTGGGTCAGCACGAACTACGCGGTGCTCGCCTGCACGGACTTCCCGACCTGCAACGGTCAATGGGTCCCGCCGATGGACTTCGCGCACGGTTTTCACTTGTGGCGCGCGCTCGGCATGACCGGTGACGGCGACATGATTACGCAAGATGCGCTGGTCGCGATTCACTGGACTCACCGCACGTTCGCGATCGTCGTGGTCGCCTATCTGGTGTGGTTTGCGCTGAAACTGCGCCGTTTCGAGTCGCTGCGGCGGCCGGCAAACGGCGTGTTGCTGGTGGTGCTGATCCAGTTCATCAGCGGCCTGTCGAACATCGTCCTGCAATGGCCGTTGCCCATTGCGGTCGCGCATAACGGGGGGGCCGCGATCCTGCTGCTTCTGCTCGTTATGTTAAACTTTCGGATCGCTTATAGCCGTCCCGGCCGCGCCGTGTTGCCTGCGCGCGATGCCGCGCCAGCGTGACCCCACATGGACAGCACAACTCTCTCCCAAACGCCCGGTAGCCGGGTCTCCCAGTACATCGCCCTGACGAAGCCGCGTGTCACGCAGCTCGCTGTGTTCTGCGCAGTCATCGGCATGTTTCTGTCGACGCCCGGCATGGTGCCGTGGACCGTCCTGATCGGCGGCACGGTCGGCATCTGGCTGCTGGCCGGTGCGGCGTTCGCCATCAATTGCCTGATGGAACAGAAGATCGACGCGAAGATGCGTCGCACGTCGTGGCGGCCGTCCGCGCGTGGCGAAATCACGACCCCGCAGATCCTGTTGTTTTCGGCCGTGCTCGGCGGACTCGGCATGTGGACGCTTTACACGTTCGCCAATCCGCTGACCATGTGGCTCACGCTCGCCACCTTCGTCGGCTATGCGGTGATCTATACGCTGCTGCTCAAACCGGCCACGCCGCAGAACATCGTGATCGGCGGCGCGTCGGGCGCGATGCCGCCGGCGCTCGGTTGGGCCGCCGTCACCGGTCACGTGCCGGGCGACGCATGGATTCTCGTGCTGATCATTTTCGTGTGGACGCCGCCGCATTTCTGGGCGCTCGCACTGTATCGCCGCAAAGACTACGAAAACGCCGGTCTGCCGATGCTGCCGAACACGCACGGCGAAAAGTACACACGCCTGCATATTCTGCTGTACACGGTGATCCTGTTCGCGGTCACGATGATGCCGTTCATCTCCGGCATGAGCGGCGTTGTGTACCTCGCGGCGGCTGTGTTGCTCGGCGCCGTGTTCCTCGCGTATGCGTGGAAGATCTATCGGGACTATTCCGACGATCTGGCGCGCAAAACCTTCCGTTACTCGATCGTTTATCTGTCGCTGCTCTTCGCCGCGCTGTTGATCGACCACTATGCGCGCGTCGTGATCGGCGCGTAACACCCATGCTTACACAACGCTTTGTGCGCACGGCGCGTGCCGCCGCGCGTGTCACTGTGATGGCTTGCGCACTTGGTGGTGCGTTGCTGGTGGCCGGCTGCGGTAAGCAGCCGCCGGCGTTCCAGAACCTCGACATCACCGGCAACACGCAATTCGGAAGCGATTTCTCGCTGCCCGACACGACCGGCCAGGTCCGCACAATGGCGGATTACAAGGGCAAGGTGGTGGTGCTGTTCTTCGGCTATACGCATTGCCCGGACGTCTGCCCGACCACGATGGCCGAGCTTTCGCAAGCGCTGCAGCAACTCGGCCCGGAAGGCGCGAAGCGCGTGCAGGTGCTGTTCGTCACCGTCGATCCCGACCGCGACACGCCGGCCCTGCTCGCGCAATACGTGCCCGCGTTTAATCCGACGTTCGTCGGCTTGCGTCCGGCTGACCAGGCGCAGCTCACCAAGATCACGAAAGACTTTCGCGTGTACTACGCGAAAGTGCCGGGCAAGACAGCCGATAGCTACACGATGGACCACACCGCGGCGAGCTATGTGTTCGACCCGGACGGCAAGCTGCGTCTATTCGCGCGTGACGGCCAGGGCGCTACGCCGTGGGTGCACGATATCAAGCTGCTGCTCGATTGATGCATTGATGCAGATGGGCGCGCGCGTCTGCCGCGCGCCCGTATTCAATTTCCTTCGCAGTTGTCCTCAAGCCGGCATCGGCAAATTCATTCCCGGCGCGAGGCGCGTCGCCTTGAACTCCGTCACCTCGTAACGTGCGAGCTTCTGCTCGGCGAACGGGTCGCTGGCAAGAATCTCATCCAGCTTATCGCGCTCGATGCGTACCGCCAGAATGATGCCGCCGTCGCGCGGCACCTTCGGTCCGGCGGCGACGAATACTCCTGCTTCGAACTGTTGTGTCAGAAACGCGCGATGTGCTTCGAGCGCGTCGTCGACGCGGTCAAGCGATGCGGTGTAGATGAGGTTGATGACGTACATGAGCGTTCTCGTAAGCGATTGAATGGGCCGCACGGATTTGCGGGCAACGACCTTCGATTATCTGTCAGCAGCCGACCCGCTGGCGGCTTCGTTGCAAGATCAGACGGGACGTCTACAAGATACGGCGAGTGTGTCGCGCATCAACCGCGCCGTTGCAGGGGCATAACCATATGCGATCGTGATATTTCCCATCTCGCCGGGCGTATGAGACCATTTGCGGTCCAGTTGGCGGCGCGTCCACAAGATGCCTGCCGCCGGCTTCCACCCGAATCTGACATCGATCAGAACAAGCGAGAATTACATGCAGCGCAGAAACATCCTCAAAGCCCTCTCGACAGTAATCGCCAGCGCGGCGATCGTCACCAGTTTCGGCGCACACGCCGACGACAAGGTCATCAAGGTCGGCACCATCGGCGGCCCGGATGCGCAAATTTGGGAAGTCGTCACGAAAGTGGCGAAGCGCGAAGGCCTGAATGTGAAGGTCGTCGAATTCAACGACTACGTGCAGCCGAACGCCGCGCTCGACGCCGGCGATCTGGATGCCAACAGTTTCCAGCACCAGCCGTACCTCGACAGCCAGGTCAAGCAGCGTGGCTACAAGATCGTCAATGCGGGCCTGACGTACATTTCGCCGCTCGGCATCTATTCGAAGAAGCTGAAGTCGCTGAAGGATCTGGCGCAAGGCGCGAAGATCGCGGTGCCGAATGATCCGTCGAACGAAAACCGCGCGCTGCTGCTGTTGCAGGCGCAAGGCGTGATCAAGCTGAAGGCCGGCGCGGGCACGAACGGCAATAACGCCACGGCGCTTGACGTCGCCGAGAATCCGAAGAAGATCAAGCTGCTCGAACTCGACGCAGCACAACTGCCGCGCTCGCTGTCGGACGTCGACGCTGCCGCGATCAACACGAACTTCGCGCTGGCCGCCGGTCTGCAGCCGACCAAAGACGCGATCGCGCTCGAAGATATCCACAGCCCGTACGCGAACCTGATCGCCGTGCGCACGCAGGACAAGGACAAGCCGTGGGTCAAGAAGCTGGTCGCGGCCTACCAGTCGGAAGACGTGCGCCAGTTCATCAAGACGCAGTTCAAGGGGGCGGTGGTGCCGTCGTTCTAAGCGGCACCCTTTAACCTGCTTCGCAAAACGAAAACGCCACAGTGACAAACCGTGGCGTTTTTTTTGCGTCGCGCATTCTTTGGCGACCCTACAACTCCAACTCCCACCGCTCGATCATCAGATCCTTGCCGAAGCGCCGTTCCGCCGTCGTACAGACGAGCTGGAAGCCGGCGCGCTCGCATAGCCGGCGCGGCTCCTTGAGCGTGCTGGCTGTGGTCAGCGTGAGTTTGGTGTACCCCGCGCGCCGCGCGAATCGCACGCATTCGCTCATCAATTGTGTGCCGATGCCAAGGCGCTGCACATCCGGCTCGACCCATAAGAGCCGCACGCCTGCCACGGTCGTCGAGATCCCGACGATGCACACCGAGCCGACTACGATGCCTTCCTGATCGGCGACCCAGCACATCTCGCGCACCGGATCGTTGCGCTGCGAATAATCGGCGACGACGCGCGCGAGCAAGCCTTCGAACGATTGATCCCAGCCGTACTGCGCGGCGAACCACTGCGCCTGCCGATGCACGAGCCAGCCGCACTCGCCGGCGCGTGGCTGCCGAAGGATCACGAGTTCGGGCTGCGGCTTGCTGTCGAGCAAGCGCTCGATCACTTTCATCGCGGCGATCAGGTGTTCCTGGGAAAGCGCGGTGAGGCCGTTCAGCAACGCCGATACTTCTTCGATCGCCGCCGTATCGAGCGGTGCGTAGGCCGCGTAGCCGTTGTCGGTGAGGGCGATCAGCGATTGGCGCGCGTCCGAGTCGGACGGGCGCCGCGTAATCAGGTTGCGTCGTTCAAAACTCGTCAGAAGGCGGCTGAGGTAGCCGCTGTCGAGGCCGAGGTTGCGCCCGAGCACCGAGGCTGTCTGCGCGCGTCCGCGGGACAGTTCGTGCAGAACGCGCACTTCCGTCAGCGAGAAGGCGCTCTTTGCCAGATGCTCATGCAGAGCGCCGATGAGCTGGGTATAGAAGCGGTTGAAATGGCGGACGGCCTGAGCACGCCGCAGCGCCTCGGAATCTGTCAAATGCTGCTCCCCGGGGGAATTTTTATGGCTTGCTACACGCCACTATATTGGAACGGAACCCATTAAAAAAGCCGCGCGGCCAAGGGGCGTACCAAAGTGGTATCAGAAAGGTATGGATTTTGGGGCGTCTCTCTGGGCAGGAGGAGAACCAATATGGACCACCCGGATGCCGTCCGGCATCTCGAATACGGGTAAATCCCGATCCCTGTAAACCGCTCTCCGAAGCCCTCAAATCACCCTCTGACGCCTATCCAGCAAGGCTTTCCGTCAACCTATACCAGAATGGAACCAGTTGATTGACTGGTATTATGTTGGTTATATAATGGGCTCTCATTTTCGTAGGCCGCACTCTTCAAGACGACCGCCGGAGCCCCATGGAAACTCGCTGGTCCGCACTGATGCCTGACGCTCGCAACGTCACGCCGCTCTATCTCCAGCTCGCGCGCAATCTGGCGACGGCGATCCACTGCGGCGTGTGGTCGGCGGGTGAGGCGCTGCCTTCGGAACGCACGCTCTCGGATGCGATCGGCGTGTCGCGCATCACCGCGCGCAAGGCGATCGAGCTGCTGGTCGAGCAAGGCTTGATCCGCCGGGCGCGAGGCGCGGGCAGCTTCATCACGCCACGCGTCGAAGATCCGCTGTCGCGGCTTACCGGCTTCACGAAGAAGATGCAGCAACGTGGTTTCCGGCCGGATTCGGTGTGGCTCGAGCGCGATATCCGCGCCGCCAACCGTGATGAGCTGGTGCACCTCGGCCTGTCGCCCGGTGCGGCGGTGACGAGCCTGCGGCGCCTGCGGCGCGCGGACGGCATCGTGATGGCGGTCGAACATTCGGCGCTGCCCGCGGCGATCGTGCCCGATCCGCTGGCTATCGGTGTGTCGCTTTACAGCTATCTCGAACAACGTGGCGCTGCCGTCGTGCGCGCCTTGCAGCACTTTCGCGCGGTCAATGCTTCGAGCGAAATCGCCTCGTTGATGGATATCGAACCGCGCTCGGCGCTGCTGGTCATTACCCGTATCGGGTATAGCGCGGACCAGCGTGCGATCGAACTGACCGACACCTATTGCCGCGACGATTACTACGACTTTGTCGCTGAATTGCGCACCTGATTGGCGCACCCGAGTGGGCCGCCGTCACGTGCGGCACAGCCGAACGCAATTCAGTCACACCCCGCATTACGCCTCACCAGAGAGACTCATGCTGACCGGAAACATACTCACCACCGATGGGTGGATTCACGGCACGCTCGAATACGAAAACGGCCGCATCACGACGCTGACAGGCGAACGCGCCGATCCGTCGAAGAACGACGCGCCGTACATCCTGCCCGGCTTCATCGATCTTCACGTGCACGGCGGTGGCGGCTCCGACGTGATGGAAGGCGGCGACGCGATCGAAACCATCACCCGCACGCATGCGCGTTACGGTACGACCAGCCTGCTCGCCACCACGATGACCGCGCCGCGCGACGAGCTGATGAGTGTCGTCGCGGAGCTTGGCAATAACGCGCGCATTCGCACGCCAGGCGGTGCGCGCGTGCTCGGCGTCCATCTGGAGGGTCCGTACATCAACCCCGGTAAGCTCGGCGCGCAACCAGACGCCGCTGTGTCCGCGGTGATGGATGAAGTGCTGAAGTATCTGTCGATCGCGCCGATTCGCGTGGTCACGCTGGCGCCGGAAATCGCCGGCCACATGGAGATCATCTCCGAGATGGCGGCGCGCGGCGTGCGCGTGCAGCTTGGCCATTCACTCGGCACCTACGACGACGCTGTCGCCGCACTCAAGCACGGCGCGTGTGGCTTCACGCATCTGTTCAACGCGATGTCGCCGATGCATCACCGCAATCCCGGTCTCGTCGGCGCCGCGCTCGCGCACGCTGAATTCGCCGAAATCATTCCCGACTTGCTGCACGTCCATCCGGGCGCGATCCGCGCCGCGTTGCGCGCGATCCCGCGTCTCTATGTGGTGACGGACAGCACCTCGGCGACCGGCATGCCCGATGGCGAATACCGCCTCGGCAGCCAGCATGTGACGAAGTGCCTCGGCGGCGTGCGTCTCGCCGACGGCACGCTCGCCGGCAGCACGCTGACGATGGATCAGGCGCTGCGCAATCTCGTATCGATCGGCTTGCCGATCGCCGATGTTTCAAACCGTTTGTCGCGCTACGCCGCCGACTACCTCGGCATCGAAGACCGCGGCCGCATCGCGCGCGGTGCGTGGGCCGATGTGGTCGTGTTCGATCGTGAACTGGCGTTGACCGCGACTTACGTCGAAGGAGAATCAATTGTCGAATATGCTTAAAGAGGCGCTGGCGTCCGCTGAAACGGTTGCCGCGCAGCTCAGGGATACCTCGCGCGTGGAAGCATTGGCGGCGAAGCTCGCCCAGCAACCGCGCCATGTTGCGCTGACGGTCGCGCGCGGCAGCTCGGACCACGCAGCAAGTTACTTCGCAAGCCTGACGATGAGCCGCCTCGGTGTGCCGGTCGCCTCGCTGCCGATGTCGGTCGCGACGCTCCAGCAAGCGCCGCTGCAAGTGCGCAATCAGCTCGCGCTGGCGTTCTCGCAATCGGGCAAGAGCCCGGATCTGGTCGGCACGATGGAAGCGTTGCGCAAGGCCGGCGCGTTGACGGTGGCCGCTGTGAATGCGCCAAGCTCGCCGCTGGCTGACGCTTGCGAATTTCACCTGCCGCTCGTGGCCGGTCCGGAACTGAGCGTCGCGGCGACCAAGAGCTACATCGCCATGCTGTCGATTTCCGCGCAACTGGTCGCGCATTGGCAGAAAGACGAAGCACTGCTCGGCGCGTTGAAGACGCTGCCCGACGCACTGCAAGCCGCGGGCAAGCTCGACTGGTCGAAGGCAGTGGACGAACTGCGTGGCGTCGAACGCATGATCGTGATCGGCCGTGGTCTGGGCCTCGCGATCGCGCAGGAAGCCGCGCTGAAATTGAAGGAAACCTCCGGCATTCAGGCCGAAGCATTTTCGAGCGCGGAAGTGCGGCATGGTCCGATGGAACTGATCGACCGCGACTATCCGCTGCTGGTCTTCGCACCGCGCGGTCCCGAACAGGCTGGCTTGCTGCAACTCGCGCGCGACATGCAGGCGCGCGGCGCCCGCGTGTTGCTCGCCGCGCCGGCCGACGTGCCGGAAGCGACCCTGCCGCTCGCCACCACCGCTCATGCGGCGCTCGATCCGATCGCCGCAATCCTGTCCTTTTACGTGATGGCTGCCGGCCTTGCCGCCGCTCGCGGGCGCAATCCTGACGCGCCACGCCATCTCAACAAAGTCACCGAAACTCACTGACGAGAAATCAGATGCGACGTGTCGAGGAGTCCCGCTTGATGAGCCATTCTGAAGGCCATATTGTTTTGCTCGCGCCGATGACCGGTCCGGTCGTGCCGCTGGCGAACGTGCCCGACCCTGTGTTTTCGGGCGGCATGTTCGGCGATGGCATCGGCATCGATCCGCTCGAGGGGCGACTCGTCGCGCCGTGCGACGGCACCATTACCCATCTCGCACGCACTGGTCACGCGGTCACGCTCGCGACGGCCGATGGCGTGGAGATTCTGTTGCACATCGGCATCGATACGGTCGAACTGAATGGCAAGGGCTTTGCGCCGATGGTCGCGCAAGGCGCACATGTGCGTACCGGCGACATCCTGATCGAGTTCGACCAGGACCAGGTCGCGCTGAATGCGCCGAGTCTCGTCTCGGTGATCGCGATTGCCAATTCGGATGCGTTCGAGATTGTCGAGCGTGCGCAGGACGGCATGCTGAAGGCAGGCGAAACGCCGTTGCTGGTGCTGCGTGCTCGCAGCGGCGAAGCGGCGGACGCATCGCGCCAGGCGAGCGCCACCAACGTGACCGAAGAAGCCCGTCAGCAAGTCACGCTAGTCCACGCGGGCGGTCTGCATGCACGTCCGGCAGCGCGCGCTCGCGAAGCGGCGCGCGGTTTCGATGCGCGTGTCGAAGTGCGTTATGAAGGGCGCAAGGCGGCGATCGAGAGCGTGGTCGGTTTGCTCGGTCTCGGCGCGGGCGAAGGTGCGACTGTTGAGTTGCTCGGCGTTGGGCCACAAGCCCAAGCCGCGATCGAAGCAATCGCCCACGAGTTGACGCGTGAAGCGCACGGCGAAGTCGAAGAGAAGCCGGCGCGACAAAGTTCGCCGGCGCCGCAAGCAGTTGCCCACGCCGCGGGCGAAACGCTCGAGCCGAATACGCTCGCGGGTGTGTGCGCGTCGCCGGGCGTCGCGGTCGGCAAGCTGGTGCGCTGGGACGATGCGGACATCGATCCGCCGGAAAAGGCGAACGGCACGTCGGCGGCTGAAAGCCGGTTGCTCGACAAGGCGATTGCCACCGTCGACGCCGACCTCGGTACGACAGTGCGCGATGCGTCGCAACGCGGTGCGGTGGGCGAGGCGGGCATTTTCGCGGTGCATCGCGTATTGCTCGAAGATCCCACGCTGGTCGACGCCGCACGCGATCTGATCAGCCTCGGCAAGAGTGCGGGCTTTGCGTGGCGCGAAGCGATCCGCGCACAGATCGCCATCCTGACGAATATCGAAGACGCATTGCTCGCGGAACGTGCCGCCGATCTGCGTGACATCGAAAAGCGCGTGTTGCGCGCGCTCGGTTATACGAATGCGGCGGCGCGCACGCTGCCGGAAGAAGCTGTGCTGGCGGCTGAAGAGTTCACGCCGTCGGATCTGTCGTCGCTGGATCGTACGCGCGTCACCGCGCTGGTGATGTCGCGTGGCGGTGCCACTTCGCATGCGGCGATTCTTGCGCGCCAGGCCGGCATTCCGGCGCTGGTGGCAGTCGGCGATGCATTGCACGCGATCCCCGAAGGCACGCAAGTGGTGGTGAACGCCACAACCGGCCGTCTCGAATTCGCGCCGACCGAGCTTGACGTCGAACGTGCACGTCTTGAGCGCAGCCGCCTCGCCGGCGTGCGCGAAGCGAACCGCCGTACGTCGCAACAGGCGGCCGTGACTTCCGATGGCCGCGCGATCGAAGTCGCCGCGAACATCGCCACGCTCGACGACGCGAAAACCGCCGTCGACAACGGCGCCGATTCCGTCGGCCTGCTGCGCACCGAACTGCTGTTCATTCACCGCGCCTCGGCACCGACCATCGACGAACACCGCCAGAGCTATCAGGCCATCGTCGAAGCGTTGAGCGGCCGCACCGCGATCATCCGCACGCTGGACGTCGGCGCGGACAAGGAAGTCGATTACCTGACGCTGCCGCCCGAACCGAATCCGGCACTCGGCCTGCGCGGCATCCGCCTCGCACAAGTGCGCCCGGATCTGCTCGACGATCAGTTGCGCGGCCTGCTCGCGGTGCAACCGCTCGGCGCCGTACGCATCCTGCTGCCGATGGTGACCGACGTGGGTGAATTGATCCGCATCCGCAAACGCATCGACGAATTCGCCCGCGAATCGGGCCGTACCGAACCGATCGAAGTCGGCGTGATGATCGAAGTGCCATCGGCTGCCTTGCTCGCCGATCAACTGTCGCAACACGCGGATTTCCTGTCGATCGGCACCAACGATCTGACGCAATACACGCTTGCCATGGACCGTTGCCAGGCCGATCTCGCGGCGCAAGCGGACGGCTTGCATCCGGCGGTGCTGCGCCTGATCGCGGCGACCGTGCAAGGCGCGAACAAACATGGCAAATGGGTCGGCGTATGCGGCGCACTGGCGGGCGATCCGCTGGCCATGCCGCTGCTCGTCGGCCTCGGCGTGACCGAGCTTTCGGTGGATCCGGTGTCGGTGCCGGGCATCAAGGCGCGTGTGCGCAACCTCGATTATCAGTTGTGCCGTCAACGCGCCCAGGATGCACTGGCGCTCGAATCGGCGCAGGCGGTAAGAGCAGTAAGCCGCGAAACCTGGCCTTTGGACTGAACCCCACACAGTCCGCAACCAGCTTCGCATAGTCAGGACGTATCGCTACAAAACTCAACGACGACTGTCGACAACGAGACAAGGATTGGAGGTGTCAATGGATGGGAATCCGTTTCTGAAGATTCAGCGCCTGGGACGCGCGCTGATGCTGCCGATTGCAGTGCTGCCGGTTGCCGGCTTGCTGCTGCGATTGGGCCAACCCGATGTGTTCAACATCAAGATGATCGCCGACGCCGGTGGCGCGATCTTCGACAACCTGCCGTTGCTGTTCGCAATCGGCGTGGCGGTCGGCTTCGCGAAAGACAACAACGGCGTGGCAGGTCTCGCGGGCGCGATCGGTTATCTGATCGAAATCGCGGTGATGAAGGACATCAACGACAAGCTCAATATGGGCGTGTTGTCCGGGATCGTGGCGGGTATCGTCGCGGGCTTGCTGTACAACAGGTACAAAGACATCAAGCTGCCCGACTACCTCGCATTCTTCGGAGGGAAACGCTTCGTGCCGATTGTCACCGGTGTGGTCTGTCTGGCGATAGGCATTGTGTTCGGTTACGTATGGCAGCCGGTGCAAGGCGTCATCGATACGGCCGGCCATTGGCTGACCACTGCGGGTGCGCTCGGCGCGTTCGTGTTCGGCGTGCTGAACCGTTTGTTGCTCGTCACGGGGCTGCATCACATCCTCAATTCGCTGACGTGGTTCGTGTTCGGCAATTTCACGCCGCCGGGTGGCGCGGCGGTGACGGGCGACCTGCATCGCTTCTTCGCGGGCGACCCGACTGCAGGCACGTTCATGACGGGCTTCTTCCCGGTCATGATGTTCGGCTTGCCGGCTGCCTGTCTCGCGATGTATCACGAGGCACCGAAAGAGCGCCGCGCAATGGTGTTCGGCCTGCTGGCGTCGATGGCGCTCACCTCGTTCCTGACGGGTGTGACCGAGCCGATCGAATTCAGCTTCATGTTCCTCGCGCCGGTGCTGTATGCGATCCACGCGGTGCTGACGGGCTTGTCGCTGGCGATCTGCTCGGCGCTTGGGATTCATCTCGGTTTCACCTTCTCGGCTGGCTTTATCGACTACGTGCTGAACTACGGCCTGTCGACCAAGGGCTGGTGGGCGATTCCGATCGGCCTCGTGTACATGGTCGTGTACTACGGCCTGTTCCGCTTCTTCATCCGCAAGTTCAACATGGCAACGCCGGGTCGTGAACCTGCTGCAGAAGAAGAACAGATCGAGTCGTTTGCGGCTGGCGGTTTTGTGTCGCCGGTGGCGGGTGCCGCCGTGCCGCGCGCACAGCGTTATATCGCCGCGCTGGGTGGCGCGTCGAACCTGTCGGTGGTGGATGCCTGCACGACGCGTCTGCGTCTGTCGGTGGTCGATGCCAGCAAGGTCTCGGAAAGCGAACTGAAGACGATTGGTGCGCGTGGTGTGCTCAAGCGCGGCTCGACCAATGTGCAGGTGATTATTGGACCGGAAGCGGACATCATCGCTGATGAAATTCGCACGGTGATCGCACAAGGTGGTGGCGATGCGGTGAAGCCGGTGGCTGCCGTTGCGCCTGCTGTCGCTGCGGCTCCTGTGGCGACTGCAAGCGGTGCTCAGGGCGGTCCGCTCGACCCGGATCCGTTGCGTTGGCTCGCCGTGTTCGGCGGCGCGGGCAACGTCGTGTCGCTGGATGCCGTGGCGGCAACGCGTCTGCGGATCGTGGTTCGCGATCCGTCTGCGGTTGATCGTCAGCGTCTTGCTACGCTCGATACGGCGTGGGTTTCGGCCGACACGTTCCATATCGTAGTCGGCGACGCAGCCCAGCGCTATGCCGCACAACTGGCGACACGCCTGTCGCCCGATACGGGTGCCGGTACGGCGCCGCAGCCTGCGTAATGCAACGTTGAGGAGCGGCCTGCGCCGCTCCATTACTGCGCTTCTGTTCCGATGACGCAGCAATAAAAAAGCGGCACCTTGAATCAAGGTGCCGCTTTGCGTTTACCGGCTTGAGCCTAACGGCGCGCGACCGGCAGCGGTTCCATCAACGTGCTTTCTGCTTACTCGTTTCCAAAGGCCGGCGCGTTTCCAGCCACATCACGTTGATAATGCCGAACGCCAACGCCACGCCAATGCCGAGAAGCCAACTGAAATACCACATCACAAACTCCTGTTATCTGTATTCCTGATCAATACATTGAATGGTGATTTTCTTCGAGCGCCGCGGCGGTCACCTTGCCTCGCATCACGCGATACACCCAGCTCGTGTAGATCAGGACGATCGGCAGGAAAATGATCACGGCGATCAGCATGATCTGCAGCGTCATGCGGCTCGAGGTCGAATCCCACACGGTCAGGCTGCTGCGGCCATCGAGCGAGGAGGGCATGATGAATGGGAACATCGAGAAGCCCGCCGTCAGGATCACGCCGATGATCATCAGCGTGGTCGCCAGGAAGGCGCTCTTTTCAAAACGCGAGCGCGCCAGCAACAAGGCAAGCACGCCACCGACGAGGCCGGCCACCGGCGCGATCACCATCCACGGATAGTTTGCGTAGTTGGTGAGCCACAGGCCGGGTGCGCCGATCACGTTCTTCAGCAGCGGGTTGGCCACCGTATCGAGCGGCGCGGCATCGACGATCTGATAACCGCCGATCATCGTGGCGATCAGCGCGCCGGCAAGCAGGAACAGCACCACGGCGGCGAGCGAAGCGATCCGCAGCGCCAGCGACGCACGCTCGGCGACGACGTCGTCTGCCTTCATCTTCACGAAGGCTGCGCCGTGAGCGGCCAGCATCGACACGCTAACGAGCCCGCACAGCACAGCAAACGGGTTGAGCAGGGCGAAGAAACTGCCGTGATACGTGACGCGCAGATCGGTGTCGAACGAGAACGGCACGCCTTGCAGCAGGTTGCCGAACGCCACGCCGAACACCAGCGCCGGGACGAAGCCGCCGACAAACAACGCCCAATCCCATGCGCTGCGCCAGCGCGGGTCTTCACGTTTGCTGCGGTAGTCGAAGCCGACCGGCCGGAAAAACAGCGAGAACAGCACCAGCAGCATCGCGAAGTAGAAGCCGGAGAACGACGCGGCGTAAACCAGCGGCCACGCGGCGAACATCGCGCCGCCCGCTGTGATGAGCCACACCTGATTGCCTTCCCACGTCGCGCCGACCGTGTTGACGACAATGCGTCGCTCGGCGTCGGTCTTCGCGATGAACGGCAGCAGAATCGCCGCGCCCATGTCGAAGCCGTCGGTGAGCGCGAAGCCGATCAGCAGCACGCCGATCAACACCCACCAGATCAGTTTGAGGGTTGCGTAATCCATGATGATCTTTCCCTTGGAACAGAGTGGCGGCGAATCATGCGGCCGTGTTGGTCGGCAGCGACTGATTCAGCGGCTGTTGTTGTTCGTGGTGATAGCGCCCCGTGTGCAGCGACGAAGGCCCGAGTCGCGCGTACTTGAACATCAGCATGATTTCGATGATGAACAGCACCGTGTAGAACACGACGAAGCCGGCAATGCTCAGGTACAGATCGCCCGGCGTTAGGCTCGATGCGGACAACGCGGTCGGCAGAATGCCGGCGATGGTCCACGGTTGACGGCCCACTTCAGCAACGATCCAACCGAATTCAGCAGCGAGCCACGGCAACGGAATTGCCCATACTGCCCAGCGCAGGAACCAGCGGCGTTTCTCCAGCAGCAGGGAGCGCTGCGCGCAAAACCAGAACGCCAGTACGAAGGTCGCAAGGAACAGGATGCCGAGGCCGACCATCAGGCGGAACGAGAAGAACACGGGCGCCACCGGCGGAATCGTCTTCTTGGCGGCCTGCACGATCTGATCCGGCGTGGCGTCGGTGACGTTCGGGGTGAACTGCTTGAGCATCAGGCCGTAGCCGAGGTCCTCCTTGTGCGCGTCGAAGGCGGCTTTGACTTCGTCCGTGGCGTCGCCCTGTTTGAGCCTTTGCAGCGCGGCATAGGCGAGCATCCCGTTCTTGATGCGCACTTCGTTCTGGGCCATCAATTCCTTTAGGCCGACCACCGGTTCGTCGATCGAGCGCGTGGCGATGAGGCCGAGCGCATACGGAATGCGGATCGCATAGTCGGTGCGTTCTTCCTTCTGATTCGGAATGCCGATGATCGTGAAGGGCGCGGGTGCGGGCGCCGTTTCCCATTCGGATTCGATGGCGGCCAGCTTGACCTGCTGAACTTCGCCGGTGCGGTAGCCGGATTCGTCGCCGAGCACGATCACGCACAGTGTCGAGGCCAGACCGAAGCCGGCGGCAATAGCGAACGAGCGCAAGGCGAACTCGGTGTCGCGGCGCTTCAGCAGATACCACGACGACACACCGAGCACGAACATCGAAGCGGTCACGTAACCGGCCGATACGGTGTGCACGAACTTCACCTGCGCGACCGGATTGAACAGCACCGAGAAGATGCTGTCGAGTTCCATGCGCATGGTCTGGTAGTTGAAGGTGGCGCCGACCGGATTGTTCATCCAGCCGTTGGCCACCAGAATCCACAGCGCCGACAGGTTCGAGCCTAGCGCGACGAGGAACGTGACGCCCACGTGCTGCACTTTCGAGAGCCGCTTCCATCCGAAGAAGAACAGGCCGACGAAGGTCGACTCGAGGAAGAACGCCATCAACCCTTCAACGGCCAGCGGCACGCCGAAAATGTCGCCGACATAGTGCGAGTAGTACGACCAGTTGGTGCCGAACTGGAATTCCAGCGTGAGACCGGTGGTGACGCCCATCGCAAAGTTGATGCCGAACAGCTTGCCCCAGAACTGGGTCATGTCCTTGTAGATCTGCTTGCCGGTCATTACATAGACGGATTCCATGATGACGAGCAGCCAGGACAGACCGAGCGTGAGCGGCACGAACAGAAAGTGATAAAGCGCCGTGATGGCGAACTGGAGGCGCGACAGTTCTACGACTTCGCTAACGGGCATGTTGACCACCTTGGGACGGATGCGAGGCAGGCACGGACAGCAGCGCCTGCGCGACTTGTTCAGGCGGCAGCGACATATGCTCCGCCTGCGGATGATTGAAAAAAGCGTACTTGAGCGCCATCAGCAGTACGAATTTGATGGCGAGGACGATGGCGATATCCCGCGCCAGCGTCGGACCGCGTACCCAGGCGGCGAGCCGTTTGCGCAGGCTCGAGCGAGGGTTGTTATTGCGATTCAGGGCTATGGTCATGATCGGTAGAAGGCAACTTCACACCGGTTTAACCGGCTGGATCCAGGCCGTTTCAGGGGCCTGGCAAGTTCATCCCGATTCTAGGAGCAATGACCTAGTGCGCGTAAGTTCGGCACTGCGGCATTGGGTCGCGAACGTCACGCCGTCTGAACAGTATTGCTATGGGGTTTGTGATACGTCAAGAAACACGTGTTTGGTGGGCATGTCCTTGAGTGAGTGCGCGTGCGTCTTCGATTGAGCGCAGGCATTGTCGAGCGGGCACAAAAAAGCCCTGCCTTCTTGCGAGGGCAGGGCTCTGCAGCTAAACAGCGCGCGCCAGACGAGCCGGCACGACTCAAGCTTTAAGTGTTACGCATATTCACTCAACGCGCCGCGCATTTTCTTCATTGCGCTCGCCTCGATCTGGCGAATACGTTCGGCCGACACGCCGAATTCGTCGGCCAGTTCGTGCAGCGTCGAGCCGCCCGAACCATCGTCTTCCACCTTCAGCCAACGTGCCTCGATGATGCGGCGGCTGCGGGCGTCCAGCGCGTCCAGCGCGCTCGCGATACCGTCGCTATGCAGCTTGTCGCGCTGACGCGAAGCCAGCACCGCAGTCGGCTCGCTATGCGAGTCGGCGAGGTAGGCGATCGGCGCGTACGACTCTTCGCCGTCTTCGACCTGGCCTTCCAGCGCGATATCGCCGCCGGACAAGCGCGTTTCCATCTCGGCCACTTCTTCGCGCTTCACGTTCAGCTCTTTGGCAAGACCTTCGATCTCGTCCGGCGTGAATGCGCCCAGGCCCTGCTTGTGGCTGCGCAGGTTGAAGAACAGCTTGCGCTGCGCTTTGGTGGTGGCGACCTTCACCATCCGCCAATTGCGCAGAATGTATTCGTGGATCTCAGCCTTGATCCAGTGCATGGCGTACGACACGAGGCGTACGTTCTGCTCGGGGTCAAAGCGCTTCACGGCCTTCATCAGGCCGATATTGCCTTCCTGGATCAGGTCGGCATGCGGCAGTCCATAACCAAGGTAATTGCGCGCGATCGATACGACCAGCCGCAGGTGCGACAGGACGAGACGGCGCGCGGACCCGAGGTTGTCCTGCTCGCGAAATTCGGTGGCGAACTGGCGTTCTTCCGCCGGCGTCAGCATCGGAATCCGATTTACGGCCTGGATGTAGGCGTCGATATTGCCCAGTTGACCGGGCAGCAGCGAGGAATGCGAGAGCGCCAGTGCACCTGCCGAAGCGGCCTTAGCCGATGACGGGCTCAAAGTACTCGGAAGGGTCATTGCATGGCTCACGTAGGAAACTCCTTTGGAATCAGACAAAAGCGTATTCAGGTAAACGACTCCAGCGTTGGATGTTAGCACTCTGATTTGCCGAGTGCTAATACTTAGAGGCTGTAGGGACATCCAAGTTCCGCAAATTCCTATTGAAATTTAGATTTTGATAGTAATGGTATACCTTTATGGCCAGGTGTGTGTGAGTCGCAGGATTTACCTGACAAAACGCCTTCATTCTTATAAATGACCGATATTTTCAAAAATAGAAGTGACTAATTGCGGAAATTTTGCTTTCTTCATACGATCCGCCGGATGTACATTGTCTTTAGAATAAACGGGACAGTGATCTACTGACCAACGTTCGACTAGCTCGGGTGTGCGATGAAGAACAAAAAAAATGCGTTGCGTGGTGTGGTTCTAAAAGGCGCTTCGGCGGCCATCCTGTTTGGCGCTTCGGGACTGGCGGCAGCCGACCAGTTCGGCGTGCAGATCGCCGGCGGCCTGGGAGATAACCACATTAAAAAGCTCGATCTCGGCCTGGTCTGGGATCCGAATCTGACGTGGTGGCAGATCGGCGATTGGCACTTTTCGCTGATCGGCGAAGCGCACGTGGCCTGGTGGCATACCGACGAAGGGAATGTGCACGAGAACATCGGCGAGATCGGTGTGACGCCGATCATTCGCTTCATCGACGGAGCGGGCGCGATTCGCCCTTACGTCGAAGCGGGCGCCGGTATCCGCCTTCTGACGAGTCCGAGAATCGCCACTGACCTCACGCTCTCGACCGCGTTCCAGTTCGCCCCCATGGCGGGTGTCGGCCTGCAATTCGGCAGTCGTCAGCAGTACGAGGCGGGCTATCGCTTCCAGCATATTTCCAATGGCGGTATCAAAGAGCCGAATCCTGGTATAAATTTCCACCAGCTATATTTGCAATATAACTTCTGACGACCGTGGCCACGTTCGGCTCACCGGTGCAAGGGGCTGAGCAATGGCGGCAAAGATAATCGAAGCGATTCGCGGGCTCGAGCGAGAACGCTTCCGTGCGATGGTCGACGGCGACGGGCAGTCGCTCGATGCGCTGCTCGCGGACAACGTGAGCTATGTCCATACGAACGGCAAGCGTGAAACGAAGCGACAGTTCATCGACGGTATTACCGCCGGGCGCCGCCGCTATCGGCAGATCGAGGTGCAGTCGCAAGAAGTGCTGCCGGTGGGGCGCGAGACCTGCGTCGTCACCGGGCGCGCGCTGATCGAAATGGAAGCGAACAACGGAGCGCTGCTGTTTCCGATCGCGTACACGGCGATTCACACACAGGAAGATGGGCAATGGCGCCTGATCGCCTGGCAGGCGACGCGTTGCGCGATCGAGTGAGCCTTGTGAGCCCACTTCGTTTCGCTGGTCGCAGTTGGTGAGCGCCTTGTGAGCACTCGAACGGCACGAGCAGGCGGGTCGCACCGCCCATGCTGAATTCGCCGCCTGGTGGGTTCGGCCGGGCGGGTTTTGATGCAGTTGCGCCGCCGCGAACGCGGTCTGAACCGCGACGGTCGGCTCCGCCCCGCCTCAAGCCACTCAGGCAGCGACGCGCTGCAGATCCTCGTCGCTCCACACCGGCCGCTCTGCAGCATCGCCCGCATACGGATGCCGCGGATGCACCGGAATCTGATTGCAGCGCTCGACCACGCGCCGCACCGCACCAATATCCGAAAAGTCGAGGCCTGGGTCGACGCCCTGCGCGTCAAGGTTCATCGCGAGCGTAACGAGGTCCACGTTGCCCGTGCGCTCGCCGTTGCCGAACAGACATCCTTCGACGCGATCCGCGCCCGCCAGCAGCGCCAGTTCCGTAGCAGCCACGGCGGTGCCGCGATCGTTATGCGGATGCACCGACAGCACGATGCTGTCGCGATAACTGAGATTGCGGTCCATCCATTCGATCTGGTCGGCGAACACGTTGGGTGTCGCGGCCTCGACGCTAGCGGGCAAATTGACGATCATCTTGTCGTCGCGCGTGGGCCGCCACGTCTGCGCAACTGCGTCGCATACTTCACGCGCGTACGGGAGTTCGGTCGTGTTGAAGGTTTCGGGCGAATACTGGAACGTCCAGTGCGTATCGGGCCGCGCGTGCGCATGTTTCTTGATGAGGCACGTGCCTTCCACAGCCAGTGCCTTGATCTGCTCCTTCGACTGGTTGAAGACGATCTTGCGAAACGACGGGCAGATTGCGTTGTACAGGTGCACGATGGCGCGCGGCGCGCCCTCCAGCGATTCGAACGTGCGCGCAATCAGTTCGGCGCGTGAGGGCACGAACACTTCGATCGTCACGTCGTCGGGAATGCGGTTTTCTTCGATCAGTTTGCGCACGAAATCGAAGTCGGTTCGCGAGGCCGACGGGAAACCGACTTCGATTTCCTTGAAGCCGATCGCTACCAGCATCTCGAAGAATTCGAGTTTTTGTACGGCATTCATCGGCTCGATTAGTGCCTGATTGCCGTCACGCAGATCGGTGCTCATCCAGATCGGCGCGTGGTTGATCGTGCGGCTCGGCCATTTGCGCCCGGTGAGGCGCACTGCGGGAAAGGGACGGTATTTTTCAGCGGGATTGCGCAACATGAAATTGACCCTCGCGCTTCGTCCGAAGGGTAAACGGACGAACGCAAACGACTACAGGTTGTGAAGAACTACGGTCGGGGGTGAGACAGTAACTGCGGGGAACTGCGGAACGGCTTTGAGGACCGCGCTTTGGGCAACTAATCTGGGTGATTCAGGCTGCCAACGCGCGGCGCTACGTCTGACTTACGCTAGACGTAGCGATAGGGGCCGCGCTAGGCGGCCGGAGGTAATTCGGAGGGTGTTCGGAAGGGAACGCATAGGTCTAATGTATGACGGCTCGCAGCGGCATGTCAACCCGGGGCCGCCGTCCTGGCGCGTGAATGCAATGCCGCAAGCGCTGCGTTGCACTCACGCCGCGCGCATCACACGGGTATTTTCGCGACGTCGACGATCAGCTCCACTTGCCGTTCGATCGCGCTCGGGACAGGCGCTTCGCCGCGCAACACGGCGTCGATCCACGCGGCCGTGGTCGCTGCGTCGCGAGCTTCGGGCAAGTCGACTTCAGGCGCGTCGGGCGACGAGCGCTCATGCGGCACGCGCGTTTCGCAGATGCCGTCGTGCAGCCAATCCACTTGCACCTGGCGGCGCGTGTCGGCCACCGCTTCGCCTTCGGTGCCGCGCGCGAGCAGGGCGCCGCCCTCCGCGGCGGCCGGGTGCGTGTTGAACAACTGCGTGAGACTGTCGCGATACGGCGGATGCGTGTAGTTCACGAGCCGCAGCCCGGCGGGCGCGAACGGCTGCAGAATTTTCACGAGCGTGTGCGTCGAATTGCGTACGCCCATCCTCCGGCGCAGGGAGAGAAGATGCGCGAGCTTCGGCGCGAGTACCTCGATCGGTGCGAACGCGAGACGGCGCTCGGCGAGACCGTCTTCGATGTCGGCGTGCGATCGCGCATGCGGGATCTGCAGATGTGTGAAGATTTCAGCGCTGGTCACGCGGCCCGGATCTTCCGTGACACCATGCACCAGCACCGGCACACCTTCGCGTGCCAGCAGCAGCGCGAGCAGCGGCACCAGGTTGGGCTGTTTGCGCGCGCCGTTGTAGGTGGGTATCGACACGGGCCGGAATGCCGCGTGCGGCAGATGAAGCGGTTCGAACGACGCCTGCGCGCCGGCCAGCATGGCGGCGAGTTCGTCTGCGGTTTCGCCTTTCACGCGATACGCGAGCAGCACGGCGCCGAGTTCGAGATCGGCCACGCGGCCGTCGAGCATCGCGGTGTAAAGCGTGCGCGTATCTTCAGCAGTCAGCGCGCGGGCGCCGTTCGGGCCGCGGCCGATTTCCTTGATATAGCGGGCGCAGGGGAAAAGATTGGCGGTGTCGGCGGTGTCGGTCATCGGGCGCAGTGGGACGGGGGCGTGCCGCCTTGGGGCGGTCGGCCGGGGAATTCAAAGGACGCTATCCAGTGTGAGTATCGCATCTATAGCGGCGAGGCGGTCCGGCGGGCCGGCGATCCCGTGAGACGATGCGGCGGAATCGCCGGTCCGCGCGTGCCGGTGCCGATCCGCTGCGCGGCGCTTTGCCGCGCGTTACACTCGATGTTTTATCGCCGCGCGGGCGCGGCACAATCCAGAAACGGAGAACGGGATGAGTTACGTATTTGCACCCGCACCGGTCGTTGCGGTGCCGGTCGTGGGGTCCAGCGAGCAGTTCGCGGTGCGTCGCATCTACTGCGTGGGCCGCAACTACGAGGCGCACGCGCGTGAGATGGGGCACGATCCTGACCGCGAACCACCGTTCTTCTTCGCCAAGCCGTCCGATGCCGTGCTGTATGTCGCGCCCGGTGCGACCGGCGAATTCCCCTATCCCTCGCAATCGAAGAACGTCCACTTCGAGATGGAACTGGTGGCGGCGATCGGCAAAGGCGGCAAGAACATTCCGGCCGAAAGCGCACTCGACCACGTGTACGGTTATGCGCTCGGTCTCGACATGACACGCCGCGATCTGCAGGCCGAAGCGAAAAAGCTGGGCCGTCCGTGGGATACCGCAAAGGGCTTCGATCACTCGGCGCCCCTTGGTCCGATCCATCCGGTCACGACAGTCGGCCATGTCGGCAAGGGCGCGATCTGGTTATCGGTGAACGGCGAGGAAAAACAGAATTCGGACGTGTCGCAACTGATCTGGTCGGTGGCCGAGACGATTGCCTATCTGTCGACACTGTTCGAACTGCAACCTGGCGATCTGATTTTCACCGGCACGCCGGAAGGTGTCGGCGCGGTGGTGCAGGGCGACCTCATGAAGGGCGGCGTGGACGGGCTCGGCGAGCTCAACGTACGCGTCGTCTGAAGCGCGGTGGGAGGAGACACATAACATGAAGCTTTACAGCTATTTCCGGAGTTCGGCGTCCTATCGCGTGCGCATCGCGCTGAACCTGAAGGGCCTGCCGTACGACTATGTGCCGGTGCACCTCGTGCGCGACGGCGGCGAGCAGTTGAAGCCCGAGTATCGCAAGGTGAATGCGGACGGCATCGTGCCCACATTCGTCGACGGCAACGAAGTGATGCCGCAGTCGCTCGCGATCATCGAGTATCTGGAAGAAACGCATCCCGAACCGCCGCTCTTGCCCGGCACGCCGGCCGAGCGCGCGTATGTGCGCTCGGTAGCGTTGCAGGTGGCGTGCGAGATTCATCCGCTGAACAATCTGCGCGTGCTGAAATACCTGAAACACACGCTGTGTCTCGACGACGACGCAAAAGACGCGTGGTACAAGCATTGGGTCGAAGCGGGTTTTGCGACGCTCGATGCACATCTGGCGGGCGATTCGCGCACCGGCAAGCTGTGCTTCGGCGACACGCCGACACTGGCTGACGCCTGTCTGATTCCCCAGGTATTCAACGCCCAGCGCTTCAAGGTGGATACGGCGAAGTTTCCGACGATTCAGCGCATCTACGAGCACGCAATGCAGATCGACGCGTTCGCTCGTGCAGCGCCCGGTGTTCAGCCCGACGCGGAATGATGCGGTGATTTGAATGAAAAAAGGGCGCTCGGTGAAGGGCGCCCTTTCTGCTTGTTCTGCGACGAACGTTGCTGCGTTCAACCGCCCAGCAACGCGTCCGAAAACTCTTCCGCGCTGAACGGCTGCAAGTCCTCCACCTTTTCGCCGACGCCGATGAAGTACACCGGAATCGGACGCTGCCGCGCGATCGCCGCGAGAATGCCACCCTTCGCCGTGCCGTCGAGTTTGGTGACGATCAGGCCGGTGAGGCCGAGCGCGTCGTCGAAGGCCTTCACTTGCGCGAGACCATTCTGGCCGGTGTTCGCATCGATCACCAGCAGCACTTCATGCGGCGCGCCGTCTTGCGCCTTGCCGATCACGCGCTTTACCTTGCGCAGTTCTTCCATCAGATGCAACTGGGTCGGCAGACGGCCGGCCGTGTCCGCCATCATGACGTCGATCTTGCGCGCACGCGCGGCGCCGACCGCATCGTAAATCACCGCTGCCGGGTCGCCGCTTTCCTGCGACACCACCGTCACGTTGTTGCGCTGGCCCCAGATTGCAAGTTGCTCGCGCGCGGCTGCGCGGAAGGTGTCGCCCGCAGCCAGCAGCACCGACTGATCGAAGCTCTGCAGATGCTTGGCGAGCTTGCCGATGCTGGTGGTTTTGCCTGCACCGTTGACGCCCGCGATCATTACGACCAGCGGTTGCGCGCGGCCGAGCATCAGCGATTTTTCCAGCGGCTTGAGAAGGTCGATCAGCAGCGTGCGCAGCGCTGCTTTCACCTGCTGAGGATCGGTGAGGCGTTCGGTGCGCACTTTTTCGCGCAACGATTCGAGCAGGAATTCGGTGGCTTCGACGCCCGCATCCGACATCAGCAGCGCCGTCTCGAGTTCTTCGTACAAGTCTTCGTCGATCTTCGCGCCGACGAAAATGCCGGTCAGGCTCGAACTCGTTTTCGACAGACCGGTCTTCAGGCGCGTGAGCCACGAGCGCTTTGCGCTCGCGTCCTGCATAGGTGGCGGGACGATTTCGACGGTTTCGAGCGCGGGTGCTTCGGGTTCGGGCTCATTGATGGACGCGGCAGCAGCCGGTTGCGTATCGGCGCTAACCGGAGCAACCGGCCGCGGCGCCGACGGCGCGACGGGCGCTTGCGGCGCCTCTACGGCGGGTTCGGGCGCGAGGGCTTCCGGCGCCGTCTGCGATTCTTCTGGCGCGTTATCGGACTCTTTCGAACCCTTGAATCGTTTGAAAAAGCTGAACATGATCTGGCGTGGTGAGAGCGCGCGCCGATGCGCGCAGCCGGGACGGGCCCGTGGGAGCGGCAGGCAGCGTTGCGATGCGGGATGCAAGGCGCTGGAAGCCGCACATTTTATCAGGCGCGCCGCCGCCCGTCGTATTGGCCGAACGGCCAGGCTGGACGCCCGGCGCCCCTGTGGTAACGTTGGCGCTCCAGTCCGCACGCATCGGCGTCGCGGGTGCCCTTATAACGTAATCGAAACTGCATGCCCCGTTCTGCTCCTTCACGCGCCCACGGCGCTTCGTCCAAAGGCGGCAAGCCGCACGCCATCCGTATCATCGGCGGCGACTGGAAGCGCACACCGCTGCCCGTGCTCGACCTCGACGGCCTGCGCCCCACGCCCGACCGCGTGCGCGAAACGCTGTTCAACTGGCTCGGCCAACGGCTGGACGGCCAGCGCTGCCTCGATCTGTTCGCCGGTAGCGGCGCACTCGGCTTCGAAGCTGCCTCGCGCGGCGCGGCGCGGGTGTTGATGGTCGAGCGCAATGCGCGGGCCGCCAGCCAGTTGCGCGCGAACCAGGAACGCCTGGCGGCGCGTACGATCGAAATCGCGGAAGCCGACGGCTTGCGCCTCGCGGCGAGCCTCGCCCCCGGATCGTTCGACGTGGTGTTTCTCGATCCGCCGTTCGACGGCGATCTGCTCGACAAGGCGCTCGCTCTGGCCGTGCCGCTGCTGAGCCCGGAAGGTTTTCTGTACGTGGAGGCAGGCGATGCGCTCGAACTGGATGGGAATGAGACGCTCGCCGGTTGGGAAGTCGTGCGGCAAGGCAAAGCTGGCGCTGTCCACTTTCATTTGCTGCAGCGCGAAAATAAGGAATAATGCGCGTTCCAAAACAAGCAGCGGACGGGTACCGTCACGCGTGCGGTCGGTGCCAAATGCGTCGCGTGGACGCTTTGACGTGCCCATTTGTCTGAAGAGAGGAGAAGTCTCATGGTAGTCGCCGTGTACCCGGGCACGTTCGACCCGCTGACGCGCGGTCACGAAGACCTCGTTCGGCGCGCGTCGAGCATTTTCGACACGCTGGTGGTGGGCGTTGCCGACAGCCGCAACAAGAAGCCGTTCTTTACGCTGACAGAGCGACTCGACATCGCTCATGAAGTGCTCGGGCATTACCCGAACGTTCAGGTGATGAGCTTCAAAGGGCTATTGAAAGACTTTGTCCGCAGCAATAACGCTCGGGTGATCGTGCGTGGCCTGCGTGCCGTCTCGGACTTCGAATATGAGTTCCAGATGGCCGGCATGAACCGCTATCTGCTGCCTGACGTCGAAACCATGTTCATGACGCCGTCCGATCAATACCAGTTCATCTCCGGCACCATCGTGCGTGAAATCGCGCAACTGGGCGGCGACGTCAGCAAGTTTGTGTTCCCGTCGGTCGAAAAATGGCTGAAGGAGAAGGTTGCCGCGCTGGATCCGAACGAAGGTGTTTCGGCGGGGCAACCGTAACCGGCGTAAACTGTCGGATTGACGGATCAAAGCTGGCTTCGGCCGGCGCGAAGTGAGAGAAGTATGGCCTTGATGATTACCGACGAGTGCATCAATTGCGACGTGTGCGAGCCCGAGTGCCCGAACGACGCGATCTCGATGGGCCCGGAAATCTACGTGATCGACCCGAAGAAATGCACCGAGTGCGTCGGCCATTTCGACGAGCCCCAGTGTATTCAGGTGTGCCCGGTCGAGTGTATTCCGCGCGACCCCGAGCATCTGGAGACGGCGGAAGGTCTGATGGCGAAGTACCACGCGCTGCAGGCTGCGAAGGGCGCGTGAGAGTTGAATGATGGTGAGCGGCGAGGCGTCTGCCTCGCCGTTTTCTTTAGCGGCAACGCTTTGTGTCGCGCGCGAGGTTGTCCCGCGCGTTGTCCGACCGCTATTCGACCGTCATCCGACGTAAGCGCTGAAAATGTCGCGCAACGCGTCCAGCAGAATGTCGCATTCGGCGCCGGTGCCAACCGAGATTCGCAGATGCTGGTCGATTCGCGCCGCCTTGAAGTGGCGCACGAAAATATCCTTTTCCCATAGCCGTGCCACGAGCGTCGCTGCGTCGTAGCCTTCGTGGCGCGCGAACAGCAGATTCGCCGCCGACGGCACCACCTCGAAGCCCAGTGCCGTCAAACCGGCTGCCAACCGCTCACGGCTTGCAATCACTTTGGCGCAGGTGTCACGGAACCATGCATCGTCCTCATATGCAGCGACGGCCGCGACTTGCGCCAGACGGTCGAGCGGATACGAGTTGAAGCTGTCCTTCACGCGGTTCAGTGCGTCGATCAGTTCCGGATTGCCGAACGCGAAGCCTACGCGCATGCCGGCCAGCGAACGCGACTTCGATACCGTTTGAATCACCAGCAGGTTGGGATAACGGTCGATCAGCGTGACGGCCGATTCAGCGCCGAAATCGACATAGGCCTCGTCGATCACCACGACCGATTCGGTGTTTCTCGCTACCAGACGCTCGATATCGGCGAGCGGCAGCGGTCGTCCGGTCGGCGCGTTCGGGTTCGGGAACAGGACGCCGCCGTTTGGCGCCATGTAGTCGTCGACATGGATGGCGAAGCTGTCGTCGAGTGCGATGGTCCGATAGTCGACTTCAAAGAGCCGCGCGTAGGTCGGGTAGAAGCTGTATGTGATATCCGGAAACAGCAACGGTTTGTCGTGCTTCAGCAAGGCCTGAAAGGTGAGCGCGAGCACTTCGTCCGAGCCGTTGCCCGCGAACACCTGTTCCGGGCGGATGCCGTGGTATGCGGCTACCGTTTCGCGTAACTTGCGCGCTGTCGGATCGGGATAACGCCGCAGCGACTCGCCCGCGCCGCCCAGTTCCTGCCGGATCGCGTCAAGCACGCGCGGCGACGGCGGATAGGGATTCTCGTTGGTGTTCAGCTTGACAGGATGCGCAACCACGGGCTGCTCGCCCGGCACATACGGCGTCAGACGGTGAACGATGTCACTCCAGTAGCGGCTCAAGCGATTTCTCCTGTCGATGGCGATACGGGCGATACGGGCGAAGCGGATGCGGGCAGGGCCCGCTCAGGGATTGCGGTGCAGTTGCATCATCGCCCGCTCGAGTTCGCCCTTGATGATCTGCGGCATGACTGCCAACGCGCGTTCGATCGACGCATCGATCACGTCCTGCTCTTCCCGCCGCGGCGGTTTTAGCACGTAATTGGCGACGTCCGGCTTGGCGCCGGCGCGCGCACTTTCGGGAATCAGGTCGCGCGGATGGCCGATGCCGATCCGCAGCCGCCAATACTGTTGCGATGACAGATGCGCGGTGATGTCCTTTAGCCCGTTATGGCCGCCGCTGCCGCCACCGAGCTTCAGCTTGACGCTGCCGGGCGGCATATCGAGCTCGTCGTGCGCGACCAGAATTTCGTCCGGAAGAATCTTGAAGAACTGCGCGAGCGCGACAACCGACTGCCCCGAGCGGTTCATATAAGTCTGCGGTTGCAGCAGATGCACTTCTTCGCCATGAAGTCGGGCCTTCGCGTAGAAACCGTGAAAGCGCCGCTCGTCGCGCAGTGTTGTGCCTGCTTCGCGCGCTAGTTGATCGACCAGCCAGAAGCCGGCATTGTGGCGCGTCGCGGTGTATTCAGCGCCCGGATTGCCGAGCCCGACGATCAGCTTGATCATGATTGCATAGGTCCATCTGGCCTCGGCGCCGAACGCGGCCGAGCCGAAAAAAACCGAAAAAAAACCCGCCGGGGCGAACCTCGGCGGGTCACATCGACCGTTTCATTGAAACGGATCGAGAGGATTGCTTGCTCAGTGCCAAGAAGGCCCTTAGGCAGCCGGCGTTTCGCCTTCGCCTGCAGCAGCAGCGGCGTCGCCTTCAGCGATTGCGCCAGCCGGGATCGTTGCCGATGCGACGACCGGGTTTTCTGCGTCAACGTGAGCAACCAGTGCCACGCCTGCCGGCAGGACGATGTCCTTGGCGTGCAGCGAGTGACCAGCTTCGATCGTCGCCAGGTCAACTTCGAGGAATTCCGGCAGTGCCGACGGCAGGCACTCGATTTCGATTTCGTTGAGGACGTGCGAGATCACCGCGCTCGACAGCTTCACTGCCGGGTTGGTTTCCTGGTTCATGAAGTGCAGCGGCACCTTGGTGTGCAGCTTCTTCTTCGCGTCGACACGTTGGAAGTCCACGTGCAGCACGAGCTGACGGAACGGGTGGTATTGCACGTCGCGCAGCAGAACCTGTTGCGACTTGCCTGCCACTTCCAGTTCGAGGATCGACGAGTGGAAAACTTCTTTCTTCAGCGCGTGCCAGAGTGCGTTGTGGTCCAGTTCGACCAATTGCGTTTCAGCACCAGCGCCATATACGATGCCCGGGGTCTTACCCGAGATACGCAGGCGGCGGCTCGCACCCGTACCTTGCAAGGAACGCTCGAAAGCGACTACTTTCATATTGAATCTCCAATGCACTGCCCGCGACCAGGCAGTAAAAACGGGGCCTCCAAGCCATTACGGCTGAGGCCCCAGAGCGATGGCACGAACCTTCGTTCGTTCATGCCAATTGTGCAAAAGTGCAGCGTGCGGTACTGCTATGCGCGCTGCGCCTTCGCAAATACTTAACTTTCAGCGAACAGCGACATCACCGAATCGCCGCGGCGAATCCGCGAGAACGTTTCGGCGAGCAGGCCGGCGCTGGTCAGCGAACGGATCTTGGCGCACGAGCGGGCTTCTTCGCCGAGCGGGATCGTATCGGTAACAACGAGTTCATCGAGTGCCGAAGCTGCAATGCGCTCGCCTGCACCGCCCGACAGAACCGGGTGGGTGGCGTAAGCGAATACCTGCTTCGCACCGCGTTCCTTCAAAACCTGAGCTGCCTTGCAAAGCGTGCCTGCCGTGTCGACCATGTCATCCATGATGACGCAGGTGCGGCCTTCGACTTCACCGATGATGTTCATCACTTCGGCAACGTTCGCCTTCGGGCGGCGTTTGTCGATGATCGCGAGATCGCAATTCAGTTGCTTGGCCAATGCACGGGCGCGCACCACGCCGCCGACGTCCGGCGAAACGACCAGCAGGTTCTCGTAGTTCTGCTTGCGCAGATCGCCGAGCAGCACGGGCGTAGCGTAGATATTGTCGACCGGGATGTCGAAGAAGCCTTGAATCTGGTCGGCGTGCAGATCCATCGTAATGATCCGCTCGACGCCGGCGATTTCCAGCATATTCGCCACGATCTTCGCCGAGATGGCGACGCGCGCCGAACGCGGGCGTCGATCTTGACGGGCATAACCGAAGTAGGGGATGGCTGCGGTGATCCGGCCGGCGGATGCGCGCTTGAGCGCATCGACCATGATCATCAGTTCCATCAGATTGTCATTCGCCGGCGCGCACGTGGATTGCAGGACGAAGACATCCTTGCCACGCACGTTTTCCTGAATCTCGACCTGGATTTCACCGTCCGAGAAACGGCTAACCATTGCTTTGCCGAGGGGAATACCGAGGATTTTGACGACTTCCTGTGCAAGCGCGGGATTTGCGTTGCCAGTAAAAACCATCAGGCCGTCATGGCTGCTCATCGTGCACCTACTTCAGGCTGGGGGCGAGGGAAATGCGAGAATTTTTGGCAGGGGAGGAAGGAGTCGAACCTTCGAATGCCGGAATCAAAATCCGGTGCCTTAACCAACTTGGCGACTCCCCTACACTAACTTTGAGCTTCACCGAACGAGGGAACGTTCGACGAGGCAAAACTTATGACGCGAAAGTAAAGAGTGGATGCTGATCGAGACTTGCAGTTACTGCGCTGTTCCATTCGCTAGGCAGTTTGGCTTGCGCCGCTTCTGCTTCAGCTTTGCTACGGAACGCTGCAAATACACTTGCACCTGATCCAGACATCCGCGCGGGTGCGATGTCTTCAAACCATCGCAGCACTTGCGCTACTTCCGCGTATTTTCCCACGACAACCTGCTGCATGTCATTGCGGCCGAAACTTTCTGGCCATTCAGTGTTGCAGCTAAGTTCTGCAGGAAAGTCCGTAATTATGAGGGGTTTCGAATCTCTTGTCAACGCTTTTTCGGAAAAAATCGCTGCAGTTGGAACGTGAACCCTCGGTGTCACCACCAGGAAATGGCGCGGCGGCAATTGTACAACGTCTAAAGCCTCTCCGACACCCTGTGCGAACGCATTTTTCCCAAAAACAAAAAATGGCACGTCCGCACCGAGTTTCAACGCCAGCGCCTGCAACTCCAGTCGTGGCAAATCGAGCTTCCAGAGACGGTTCAGCGCGAGCAGCGTGGTGGCCGCATCGGAGCTGCCGCCGCCCAGGCCAGCGCCCATCGGCAGGCGCTTGTCGATTTCGATATCGACACCCGCGGGCGAGCCGGTATGCGCTTTCAGGAGCGTTGCTGCGCGCACGGTGAGATCGTGTTCCGGCGGCACGTCGGCGATTTCGGTGCTGCGTGTGATGAGGCCGTCGTCGCGCCGCTTGAAGTGCAGGATGTCGCCCCAGTCGAGCAACTGGAAGACGGTTTGCAGCGTGTGATAGCCGTCCGGCCGGCGGCCGGTGATGTGCAGGAAGAGGTTCAGTTTCGCTGGCGCGAGGCAATCGCGCAGCGAATCGGTCGTTTCAATCATGGGTCAGGGCTACATGCGCCATAGCGGCGCCGAAGAAGCGGCAAGGGTTGCGCGAACAGGCGCGGCTACTGAACTACTGATCCAGCACGAGCTTGATGTCGAGCGGCGGTTCCGCGCGGCTCAGGTTCAAGCGCTTCACACCAGTGGCCGGCGCGTCGGCATACGCGAGGTAGTCGATCGTCCAGCCGTCCTGCGTGATCTGCTTTAGACGCGAAGGCTGTTGCGGATCCTGCTCGGTCTTCGCGCGCGAAGTCGGCGCCGGCGAAGGCTGCAGCCAGTAGCGCAGCCCTTCGACCGGCAACGTGAAGCCGAGCGCGTTCTGCATCAGCGTGGAGACGTTGTCGGCGGTGAGCGGTTGGCGGTTCGGCAGTTCGAGCGTAGCCGAAGCCGGCGACGAGGTCACGATCGCCAGTGTCTGGCCGAGCGGATTGCGCAATTGCAGAGTGACCGTGTCACCCGTTTCCTGCCAGGAGAAGTTGCCATAGGCATTGCGCTGCTGGCCGTTCTGATCGTTGTACTGGACCGCGAAACGGCCTTGATAAGCACGCGAGGTCTGTGCGGTGACGGACGTTGCCGCATTCGACGTGGACGGCCCTTGCGGCTTAACCGATGCACAACCAGCCAACGCGACAACCGCTGCCGCTACGAATCCGAGCGCCGCGCCACGCGGCGCCCGGGTATAGGAGATCAAGCGGGAAAGACGCATCAAAGATCGTTTACCTGAAGACGTTGCAGCGTTTTAACCAGGGTGTCGTTGTCCGGTTCGAGCTTGCGCGCGTCGCGGAAAGCGGCGCGAGCCTGATCCTGCGCGCCGGTTTTCCACAGCACTTCGCCGAGATGCGCACCGATTTCGGCGTTCGGCTGGAGGTCGTACGCTTTGCGCAGCAGCTTGATGGCATCCGACGTATCGCCCATCCGGTACTTGACCCAGCCGACGCTGTCCATGATGAACGCGTCGTTCGGCGCCAGCGCCGAGGCCTTCTCGACCAGTTTGTCCGCTTCCGAGAGGCGCTGATTGCGATCGGCCAGCGAATAGCCGAGCGCGTTATAAGCCTGCGGATTGTCCGGCTGCGTCTGGATCAGCTTGCGCAGTTGCGCTTCCATGACATCGTAGTGGCCGGTTTTTTCGGCGGCCATGGCGTAGTCGTAGGTCAGATCGGGATCGTCCGGGAAATTCGCGGTGGCTTGTTGCAGGCGTGTTTCCGCTTCCGGATAGCGCTTCGCGTCGAACAGAATGGCTGCGTCGGTGCGTGCAATCAACGCCTGGTCGCGCGGATCGGGCGCCTGCAGGTTGGCCAGCAGCTTGCGCGCGTCTTCAGTCTTGCCCTGCTTGGCGAGCAATTGTGCCCGCGTGATCTGCGCCGGCACGAATTGCTGGCTGGCTGGTGAAACCTTGTTCAGCCAGTCGCTCGCCGCCGCTTCGTTCTTCTGTTCGAGCGACAGTTGCGCAAGATAGATATACGCCTGGCCCGGATCGGCGCCTGGCGTCTTTTCGGCTTGCTGCGCGTACTGGGTCAGATAGGTCTGCGCCTCGGTGAAATTCTTCTGCTGGATCTTGATCAGCGCGAGCGCCATCAGCGGCGTGAGGTCGGTCGCGTTGTTCTTGTGCATGATCTCGAACTGCTTCTGCGCGTCGTCCAGACGGTCGCTCGCGAGATACATCTGCGCGAGCGCGAGACGCGCGTCATGCGATTTCGGATTCTGCTGCACGTACTTTTCGAGCGACGCGATGCCTTCCTTGCGCTCCTCCGGGCCCATCTGCGACAGCATCAGCGCGGCCGGCAAATAGTCCGGCTTGAGCGTGAGCGCCTGCTCGAGCGACTTGCGCGCGCCCGGTGCGTCGTCCGAAACGAGCTGCTGGCGCGCGATGGCCATCTGCGCCTCGGGCCGGTTCAGGTCGTTCTTCAGCAGATCTTGCAGCACATGCAAGCCACCGATCCGGTTCGGACCGCGCGAGAGCAGCAACTGCAGCGCCAGAATCGCGCTGCCGCGATTGTCGGCCGGCACTCTCGCGAGTTCACGGGCGAGGATCGGCGCGGCGTCGTCAGGCTTGCCGGACAGCACGAGCAGCGATGCGTCGAGTTGTGCGGCGCGTTCCGAATCCGGCGCATACTGCTGCCACAATTGCGCGGCGGCCAACGCGTCCGACGGGCTTTGCGCGGCCAGCGCGATTTCCGTGGCGCGTTGCGCCATGCGCGGATCATGCGTGTCGCGTGCGAGCGCGAGGTAGGTCTGGTAGGCGGGCGCCGGCTGGTCGCGTTGCAAGGCGACTTCAGCGGCGAGCACCTGGAATACGATCTGGCTGGACAGCGGCACGCCCGGCAGAGACTTCTGGTCTTCTGCCGTTGCCGGGCCGAGCGGGTCCGGCAGGGTGACGGACGTGTCATCCGAGTCGGGCGACGGGTTCTGCGCGTGCGCGGGCACGGCTGCCAGCGCCCAGACGGCGAGCACGGCGGCACCGAGCATGCGACGAGCGGACACGGCGTGCGGCACGCGGGATGCGCTAGCCGGGCGCTTCGAAAACAGCTTCACGAAGGACAAGTTCATGGAAATCCGTTCAATGTTTCGGACGATTGTAACGCGCTCGCTACAATAAGCGCACAACCACTCACGCAAGTTGCAGACCAGTTAGACATGCCAGAGTTGCCAGAAGTTGAGGTTACCCGAAGGGGAATCGAACCGTATGTGTCCGGGCGCAAGGTTGAACGCGTCGATGTACGTACGCCCGCGCTGCGTTGGCCGATTCCGGCGGACCTTGCGAAAACCTTGCGTGGCAGCGTGGTGCGCAAGGTCGAACGGCGGGGCAAGTATCTGCTGTTCGAAATCGACGCCGGCTGGTTCATTGTGCATCTGGGCATGACCGGCACGCTGCGTGTGCTGCGCCATGTGCCGCGTCCACCCGCTGCGGCGAAGCACGATCACATCGACTGGATTTTCGACGAGTTCATTTTGCGCTATCGCGATCCGCGGCGCTTCGGCGCGGTGCTGTGGCACCCGCGCGAAGCCGGCGACGTGCTCGAACATCCGCTGCTCGCGGGCCTCGGCGTCGAGCCATTTTCGCCTGCGTTTTCCGGCGCGTTGATGCACCGGCTCACGCGTGGGCGCAAGGTGTCGGTGAAGCAGGCGCTGCTGGCAGGGGAAATCGTGGTCGGCGTGGGTAATATCTACGCATCCGAAAGTCTCTTTCGCGCCGGTATCCGGCCCACCACCGCAGCGGGCCGCGTCTCGCTCGTGCGCTACGATCTGCTGGCCGACGCGGTGCGCGTCACGCTCGCCGCAGCGATCGAGAAGGGCGGCAGCACGCTGCGCGATTTCGTCGGCAGCGATGGCGAAAGCGGTTACTTCCAGCTCGACTATTTCGTCTATGATCGCGCGGGGCTGCCATGCCGCGTGTGTGGAACGCCGATCAAACAGATCGTGCAGGGGCAGCGTTCTACGTATTTCTGTCCCACCTGCCAGCGCTAAATTTTCGATGCCTTCTCGTATAAGCCCGTCCGCCTCGTCCGTTACGCCCGCTTTTCCCGTCATGTCTGATTTTTCCACGCGGCTGATTGCATGGCAGCGCCAGCATGGCCGTCATGACCTGCCCTGGCAGAACACGCGCGATCCGTATCGCATCTGGCTGTCGGAAATCATGCTGCAGCAGACCCAGGTATCGACGGTGATTCCGTACTACGCCAAGTTTCTTGCGCGTTGTCCGGATGTTGCCTCGCTCGCCGCGGCGCCGGCAGACGACGTGATGGCGTTGTGGGCCGGCCTCGGCTATTACTCGCGCGCACGCAATCTGCATCGCTGCGCGCAGGTGGTCGTCGAGCAGCATGGCGGTGCGTTTCCCGCGTCGGCGGACGAGCTTGCTGAATTGCCGGGCATCGGTCGCTCGACGGCAGCGGCGATCGCCTCTTTCGCGTTTGGCGCGCGCGCCACGATTCTCGACGGTAACGTGAAGCGCGTGTTGGCACGCGTATTCGGCGTTGAAGGTTTTCCGGGCGAAAAGAAAGTCGAGAATGCGATGTGGACGCTGGCGGAATCGCTGCTCCCGTCCAACGCATCGGACGACGATGTCAGTGCATATACGCAAGGCCTGATGGACCTCGGCGCAACGCTGTGCGTGCGCGGCAAGCCGGATTGCCTGCGCTGCCCGTTCGCCGCCGACTGCGTGGCCAACGTGAGCGGACGTCAGCGTGAACTGCCCACGGCACGACCGAAAAAAGCCGTGCCGACGCGCCGCACATGGATGCTGGTGCTGCGCGACGGTAACGCCGTGATGCTGGAAAAGCGCCCGCCCTCGGGCATCTGGGGTGGCTTGTGGAGCCTGCCCGAAGCTGCTGACGAAGCCGCGCTCGCCGAGCGTGCGCGTGCCTTCGGTGGCGACGGAGCGGTCTCGCCGCTCGCGCCGCTCACGCACGTCTTCACGCATTTCAAGCTGGATATCGAGCCGCGGCTCGCTGAGTTGGATCGCGGCGTGGGCGCATTGGCTGCGCTTAACGACGCGGACACTGCATGGGTCGCGTTAAGCGATCTCGATTCGTTCGGTGTGCCCGCGCCGGTGCGCAAACTACTGGATAGTCTGCACGGCTCGCTGATCTAGCCAGCCCCGAGCCGAAAGCACGTTAAATCAAAGCAACTGATGCTGCTGCATATAGTGATGAACCACGTCGATTCGCGCGCCGGCGTCCTGCAACTCCATCAACTTTTGCCTTGCACGAAGGGCGATCGGCAACACTTCCGCGAGCCGGTTCGACACCCATGACGGATCTTCAAGCCTGAACGGTTCCGCGAACGGCAAGCTGTCCGGGTCGCGTTCGCGGATCGTGGCGATGATCCGTTCGAGCACTTCCGCGCACGCACCGAATTTGGCCAGTTGTTCATTGCCCTCGAGCGGGATGTCTTCTCCGAGCGGCTCAGCCATGCCGACCAGCAAGCCGCTGCTCTCCACGCGATGCGACAGCAGGCGAAACCGCCGCGTGCCACGTGCCCGAATCAGCAGCATGCCGAAGGCTTCGACATCGCACTCTTCGATTTCGGCGAGACAGCCAATTGCTTCGGGTACCGAAGGCTCTTCTTCGCGCGCCACTTCGGCACCGCTTTTCAGCAGACACACACCGAACGGCGTTTTTTCACGCAGACAATCGCGCGCCATATCGAGGTAGCGCGCCTCGAAGATTTTCAGGGGCAGCAGCCCGTCAGGGAACAGCACCGTATGCAGCGGAAATAGCGGCACATCGGCAAGCACAGTAGGCGTAGAAGACATGGCGCAACGCTTCGAGTTGAGGCCGCGCGATGCGGCCGGTTAAGCCACTAACTTCGATGATTCGCCGATGTCCACCGGCGCATCGCGGTGCCGCACAATGACATTCGCCGACGTTGCGAGACGCGCGGCGAGCGTCTCAGCAATGAATACCGAGCGGTGCTGGCCGCCCGTACAACCGATCGCGACCGTCAGATAACTGCGGTTGTCGTCACGGAAATGCGGCAACCATTTGGCGAGAAATTTTTCGATGTCGTCGATCATTTCATGCACGACCGGCAGCGCGTCGAGAAAATCCCGCACCGGTTGGTCGAGGCCTGTGAGCGGCCGCAATTCGTGATCGTAGTATGGGTTCGGCAGCGTGCGTACGTCGAAAACATAATCGGCGTCGAGCGGCACGCCGCGTTTAAAGCCGAAGGACTCGAACATCAGCACGAGCCCCGCGTCTTCCTGCTCGATGAAGCGTTTGACCCACGCACGCAGCACGTTCGCGCGCAGATTGCTGGTGTCGATCTGATGGCCGAATTCGGCGAGGCCCGCCACGAGTTCGCGTTCGCGTTCGATCGCTTCGGCGAGCGACGTCAACAGGCCGACGTCTGCATCATGCGCCGTGGAGCCGGACAGCGGATGGCGGCGGCGTGTTTCGGAAAAGCGTTGAATCAGTGACTGCGTGCTTGCGTTCAGGAAGAGCACGCGCACGTCGTGGGCGCGCGACACGTCGCGGATCATCGCGGGCATTTCGTCGAGCGAAGCGCTCGAGCGCGCGTCGATGGCGACCGCGAGGCGTTCCTGGCCGTCGTCGGCGAGATAGTTGGCCAGTTGCGGCAAAAAACGCGGCGGCAGATTGTCGACGCAGTAATAGCCTGCGTCTTCAAGCGCGTTCAGGGCAACTGATTTGCCGGAGCCGGAAATACCGGTGATCAGGATTATGCGCATGGAGTCGTGAAATCCGTACAGTTCATCATAGCATCTGGTCCCCGTGTGCGCGCCGTCGCAGCCTGCCGTTGGCTGCGGACGTCACACGGTGCGCGGGGGCGCGCGGATTCAGATCAATTTGCCGGGAAACTGGCTGTCCGGGTCCTGCATGGCCAGACGCTGGCGATCCATGAAGTCGCGCAGCGTATCGATGCCGCGCAGTTGCAGGATCGTGTTGCGCACGGCCGCTTCGACCAGAACCGCGAGGTTGCGGCCGGCCGCAACCTGAATCGTGACTTTGCTGATCGGCAAGCCGAGCACGTCGACGGTTTGACTTTCCAGCGGCAGCCGCTGGAATTCGCCATCCGGACGGCGCACCAGTTGCACGATCAGTTTCAGTTTCATTTTGCGGCGCACCGCGGTTTCACCGAAGATCGTCTTGATGTCGAGCAGGCCCAGACCGCGCACTTCAAGCAGGTTTTGCAGCAGCGGCGGGCAGCGCCCTTCGACAAAATCCGGCCCAAGGCGCACGAAATCCACGGCGTCGTCGGCGACAAGGCCGTGGCCGCGGCTGATCAGTTCCAGCCCGAGTTCGCTCTTGCCGAGGCCGGAATCGCCGGTGAGCAGCACGCCCATACCGAGAATGTCGAGAAACACGCCATGCAGCGTGGCGCGCGGCGCCAGAATGCGCGACATGTAGAGGCGCAGGCTGTCGATCACCGCAGCGGCGGACATCGGCGTGGTGAAAAGCGGCGTGGACGAGCGCGTGCAGCGCAGCACCAGTTCCGGCGGCGCGGCGACGCCGCCCGCCACCACCAGAAACGGCGGTTCCAACGCGATCAGCTCGGCCATGTGGCGCGAGCGGTCTTCGTCGGTTTGGCGCTTGTAGTAGTCGATTTCGGCGTCGCCGAGCACCTGAATCCGGTTCGGGTGGATCAGGTTCAAGTGGCCGACGAGGTCGGCGCTCGACGTGGCATTGGCCACCGATTCCGAAGAAAAGCCGCGCTCCCAGCCTTCATGCCCCGTCAGCCAGCTCAACTTCAGCATGGCGGCGTTGTCGTCGAAAATGCTCTGGGCGTTGATGCTGGACGTATCCATGAGTCGGTGACTCCCGTGTGGACCGCTTGCTTGGGAAAGGATGCGGCCTCGTTAACGCGGACCGCGCACCTCGCCTGGCTGTACCCGCCTGCAGGCGGGAAGCCGGGTGAATAGGCGACGTGCGGATAACCGCCGATGCATCAAGGTTGCCACTGAGTGAGCAGGCGATGCAACGATTCGCGGTCTTCTTCCGTGTGCAGGCGCTCGCGGGCTTCGCGATCGGACAGCAACTGGGCGATTTCCGAGAGAATTTCGAGGTGCTGCTGGGTGGCCTGCTCGGGCACGAGCAGGAAGATCAGCAGCGAGACCGGCTGACCGTCGGGCGATTCGAAGGGGATGGGTTCGGCAAGGCGGACGAATGCGGCGAGCGGCTGCTTCAAGCCTTTGATCCGGCCATGCGGAATCGCGACGCCTTCACCAAGCCCCGTCGATCCGAGGCGCTCGCGCGCAAACAGATTGTCAGTGACCGTGCTACGGGCGATGCCGTTCTGGTTCTCGAAGATCAGGCCCGCTTGCTCGAACACGCGCTTCTTGCTGGTGACCGATAGTCCGACGACGACGTTCTCGAGGGGAAGAAATTTGGCTAAACGATTCATGTTGACAGGCGAAAACGTGGCCTGGGTTCTCCTCGCTGGGGCGTTTGAGTGATGTTCCATTCGTTTGAGGCTCACGGCGACGTGCGTTGGAGTCCGAAAGCGCAGGACTCCGGCCGACCGATTTCCGTTTGAGCTAACTTGACCCCGATGGTAACCGGAACATTATAGAACAGGGTAGCCACGGATGGTGCGGCGCGCCATCCATGCATCATGGGTTTCTTCGCAGGATTGATCCGGTTTGCGCGGCTGCCTGAAAAAGGCGCCCTGAAACGAAAAACCGCCCGGTCTCGGGCGGTTTGGCTGGGGATACGCAAATGCGGGCAAATGCGGGCGAATGAGGAAAACGAAGGAAAGTAAACAGACCTTCTAATCTTCCTTATTGCGGCGGCACGTCCAGTAGCGGCGCCGGCTGGTACTTGATTGCATCGTGCTGATGGCCTTGCAGGCGATCCTTATGGCGTATCACTTGCCGGTCGAGCTTGTCGATCATCAGATCGATCGCAGCGTAGAGATCGCTGTCACAGCTCTCGACGAAGATATCTTTGCCCTTCAGATGCAGGTTGATTTCAACCTTTTGACGCTTTTCCTTTTCCTTGTGGTTGTCGACCGAGAGGACCACACTGCCGTCGATGACCTGATCAAAATGTCTTAGCACCCTATCCAGTTTGGTGATCACGTATTCGCGCAACGCAGGCGTTACTTCGAGGTGGTGTCCACTGATCTGCAGATTCATAGTGCTTCTCCAAGCTAGAGGCCGCTTGTTCCGCACGATGACGAAGGTCCGGTCGATCTGTCGGCTTGCCTGAGTCGCCCCCCGGTGACTGACTTCTGGCAGGTCGCATCGGCCGGCCTGTCCGCCAACTGCGGAGCGGCCGGTAAATGCCCGTCGCGGGAGGCGGCGGGCTACAGAGACTTGCGCAGGTTGACTGCCGGAATCTTGAGGGCCTCGCGATACTTCGCAACGGTACGCCGTGCGACCACGAAGCCCTGTTCCGCCAGCAGTTCGGCTATGCGGCTGTCTGAAAGAGGAGATTTCGGGTTTTCCGCTCCTATCAGTTGCTTGATGAGCGCGCGAATCGCTGTGGAAGACGCCGCGCCGCCCGTGTCAGTCGAAACGTGTGATCCGAAGAAGTACTTAAATTCAAGCGTCCCGAATGGGGTCAGCATGTATTTACCGGTTGTCACACGGGAGACAGTTGACTCGTGTAGGCCCAGCGTATCAGCAATTTCTCGCAAAACCAAGGGGCGCATGGCAATTTCGCCATGGACAAAAAAGCTCTTTTGACGCTCGACAATGGCTTGCGCGACCCTGAGGATCGTTTCGAAACGCTGCTGGATATTTTTGATCAGCCAGCGTGCTTCCTGCAGTTGCTGGCGCAACGATCCGCTGCCCGGATCGCCCCGGTTATTGCGCAGAATATTCGCGTACAGATGGTTGATGCGCAGCTTGGGCACCACCTCCGGATTCAGCTCTGCCTGCCAGCCCTGTGCCGTTTTGCGCACCATGATGTCCGGCACGACATAGTCCGCTTCCGCCTTGCCGTAAGCGGCGCCGGGAAACGGCTCGAGCGAGCGGATCAACACATGCGCATCGCGTAGATCGTCGTCGTTCGCCTTCAGGTGTTTGCGCAGGCGCGTGAAATCGCGCGCCGCGAGCAGTTCCAGATGATGGGCGACGATGTCGAGCGCAAGCGTGCGCGTAGACGACTGTTCGAGCCGCAGCAATTGCAGCTTGAGGCACTCGGATGCGGAGCGCGCGCCGACCCCTGCCGGGTCGAAGCTATGCAGCAGCGCAAGCGCGGCATTCATTTCGTCGAGATCGACCTCGAGCTCTTCGGGCAGGTCGGTCAGCACTTCCTCGAGCGTGGCGGCAAGATAGCCGTCGTCGTCGAGCGATTCGATCAGGAAGGTGATCAGCGCGCGGTCGCGCTGGCTCGCCTGGGTGACGCGAAGTTGCGCCATCAGGTGATCGCGCAGCGAGGTGCTCGATTCGTGGATTTGCAGCGGCGGCAGATCGTCGTCGTCTGAGGCGTTGCCGGAGCGGCCGTAGTCGCCAAGATCCCATTGCGACGCGTCGCCGTTGTTGTCGCTCGCGAGGCCGTTGTATTCGTCGACACCCTGCGGCTCGCCGTTCTCGGCGCGCTCGCTGCTGCTGGTGGACGAAGACGACGTATTGCCGCCCATCTGGTCGGGCGGTGGGGAGGAATTGGGCGCCTGGGTGATCAGCGAGCCGTCGGCCGCCACGCGCAGGGGACTCGCGATCCAGTCGTCCTCATTCTCGAGGAGCGGATTCTGCGAGATCGCCATTGCGACTTCCTGCTGCAGTTCGAGCGTGGACAGCTGAAGCAGCCGGATGGACTGCTGCAGTTGCGGGGTCAGCGCAAGATGCTGCGATAGGCGGAGTTGGAGGCTGGCTTTCATGGCAAGTTGAGATTCATTGTAGAGAGTTTGCCACGACCGCGATACATTGCGACACTCGCAATTACGCGTGCGCCCGTTTCGGCGGCGCTGGGCGCGGGACAGCCCAGGTCAAAAATGCTGATGTGCGGATGCCGCAAAGGGTCCGGCGGATGCATGCTCGCACCGCCGGCAATCCTTTGTGCACTTACATGCGGAAGTGCTCGCCCAGATAGACGCGCCGCACGCTTTCGTTTTCGATGATGTCGCTCGGCGCACCGGCGGCCAGCACGCTGCCGTCGCTGATGATGTAGGCGTGATCACAGATGCCGAGGGTTTCGCGCACGTTGTGGTCGGTGATCAGCACGCCGATATTGCGCTGCTTCAGAAACTTGACGATCTTCTGGATTTCCAGCACCGCGATCGGATCGACGCCCGCGAACGGTTCGTCGAGCAGAATAAAGCTCGGATTGGTGGCCAGCGCACGGGCAATTTCAACCCGCCGGCGCTCGCCACCCGACAGCGACAGCGCCGGATTTTCACGCAGGTGAGCGATCTGCAGTTCGTCGAGCAAGGCTTCAGTGCGGTTCGTGATCGTGTCCTTGCTGAGCCGCTTGCCGTTGTCTTCGACCTGCAATTCCAGCACCGCGCGAATGTTTTCCTCGACGCTGAGCTTGCGGAACACCGACGCTTCCTGCGGCAGATACGACAAGCCCAATGACGCACGCTTGTGAATCGGCAGCAAGCTGATCGACTTGCCGTCCAGGTCGATTTCACCCGCATCGAGCGGCACGAGGCCGACGATCATATAGAACGAGGTGGTCTTGCCGGCGCCGTTGGGGCCGAGCAGGCCGACCACTTCGCCGCTTTTCACGTCGAGCGAGACGTCTTTGACGACCGTGCGTGAGCCGTAGCGCTTCTTCAGGTTGCGGACCGCCAGCGAACTGCTGGTGCCGGCCGGTTTGCGATTCGGGAGGGACGCGGAGGAACTCACTGGTTCGGTGCTCCCTGGATCGTGGTGGACGGCGCGAGCGTGGCCGACGCGCCGTTCAAGGGCGCTGCGCCGCCATTGCGTGGCGCCAGCATGGCGCGCACGCGGCCGGTCGGGTTGCCCGGGCCGGCGACGTCCTTACCCGCCTTCGCGGTGTAGAAGTCGCTCTGGCCGTCATAGGTAATGACGCTGCCGTGCACCTGGTCCATCACCGTCGAGAGGCCTTGCAGGCGCTTGACGGTGGCGTTGGTGGTGAGCGTGGTCAGATCCTGCTTGCCGTCGTAGTCGATCCGGATGGCCGTGCCTTCGATGTATTCATCGAGGCCTTCGCGCTTCTGGCGGAAATACGACAGATTGCCGCCGCTCGACGTGCCGGTGGCGTACTGGTAGCCCTGCGGATCTTGCGTCACTTCGACCCGATCGGCCCTGATCACGATCGTGCCTTTGGTGGCGACCACGTGGCCGGTGAAGATATTGACCTGTTTGAGGTCGTCGTAAGTCATATTGTCCGCTTCGACGTTCAGCGGCTTGTCCTTGTCGGCGCGGTCGGCGTGCGCAAGCGGCGCGAAGCCGGCAAGCGGCAGCGCGACAATCAGCGCAGCGAGTCCGGCGCGGCACGCGGACAGGGTGCGCGAGCGGCCGGTATCAAAACGGGGGAACGATTCGTTCATGCAGTCACGCCTGGAATGGATTACCCGGGTTGCTTGGGCGAGCTGACGGAGCCTTCGGACGCGGCAATCGCGCCCTTCACATTGCCGAACAGCTGCATCACCCGGGTGACGTTGTTGTAGTTCATGCCGCTGGCAGTCATCACAGACATGCCGCGCTGAAGTTTAACCGGCTTTTCGGTCTCGATCACATCGTCGTTGACCAGCACCCTAAAATGCTGCGAATCTGCCTGCATCTGCGGATCGCCGTTGCCGGCGGCCCGCACGATGCGCGCGTTGTCGTACAGATCGACGATCGAGGCGTCACCGTTCACCTTGCCAGTGTCGCCGGTCGCGGTGACGATCGGCTTGCCGGGCTGGAAGGCGCGCATGGCCGGCTTGACCAGGTCGCTCAGCTCGTCATCCTCGTAATGAATCAGGGACTGGGCGGTCAGGCGGTATTGCGTCGAGCCCGATTGATCAAGTTCGGAAACCGAGAATTTGTCCGCGAAGTAGTCGGGCGTGTGCTCCTTGGGGCGCGCCACGCCTTCGTTCTGCCGCGGCAGCGTGGCTTGCAGCAGCCACCATGTAATGCCGGCGAGGGCGGCCATCGCGACGAGCGGAATCAGTGAGGTCCAGCGAAACCGATTCATCCGACGAGGCCTCGCTGTTCGCCGCTACAGGCTGCCGCGAGCAGCGCCTCATATTTGTGCTGCGCGCGCAGCAGGGTGTCGCAGACTTCGCGCGCCGCGCCGTGGCCGCCACGCGCCTCGCTGACCCAATGGGCACGCGCAATCACTTCAGGATGCGAATTGGCCGGCGCCGCCGCGAAGCCGACCTTCAGCATCACGCCGAGATCGACCCAGTCGTCGCCCATATAGCCGCATTCTTCCGCCGTCATGCCGGTTTGCTTGAGCAGGTCGGCGAACGCCTGGGGTTTGTCTTGCACGCCCTGATAGACGTGGGCGATGTTCATTTCCTTCGCCCGCACCGCGACGATGCCCGACTTGCGCCCGGTGATGATCGCCGTTTCGATGCCGGCCTGGCGCAGCAGCTTCATGCCGTGGCCGTCCATCGAGTTGAAGCCCTTCATCGTGTCGCCTTCCGCCGTAAACAACAGGCCGCCGTCGGTCAGCACGCCGTCGACGTCGAAAATCATCAGCTTGACGCGGCTTGCGCGTTCAGTGGCGGTAAGGGGGGCGACGGGCATCAGATCACCTTCTTCGAGAACAGGTCGTGCATGTTGAGTGCGCCGATCAGCTTGCCTGCTTCGTCGACGACCAGCATCTGATTGATGCGGTGGCGCTCCATCAGTTCCACGGCTTCGACAGCAAGGTGATCCGGACCAATGGTGCGCGGGCCGGCGGTCATGACCGAGGCAATCGACAGTTCGCGGAAATCGCCGTCGCGTTCGAGCACGCGGCGCAGGTCGCCGTCGGTGAAGATGCCGGTTACGTGATCGTTGTGATCGACGATCGCCGTCATGCCCATGCGTTTGGCGGTCAACTGGAACAATGCATCGCGCACGGTCGCGTCAGGCGTCACCTTCGGCACCTGGTCGTCGGTGCGCATCACGTCGCGCACATAAGTCAGCAGGCGCCGGCCGAGCGCGCCGCCCGGATGCGAGCGGGCGAAGTCGTCCGCGCCAAAGCCGCGCGCGTCCAGCACCGCGACCGCGAGCGCATCGCCGAGCGCGAGCGCGGCGGTGGTGCTGGCGGTGGGCGCAAGATTCATCGGACAGGCTTCTTTTGACACGCCAGAATTCAGATGCACGTCGGCCAGTTGTGCGAGACTCGACGACGGACGGCCCGTCATCGCAATCAGCTTCGCACCGAGCCGCTTGATGAGCGGCAGGATCGCCACGAGTTCTTCAGTTTCGCCGGAATTGGACAGCGCGAGGAACACGTCGTCTGCCGTCACCATGCCGAGGTCGCCATGACTCGCTTCCGCCGGGTGAACGAAGAACGCCGGTGTGCCGGTGCTGGCGAGCGTGGCCGCGAGCTTGCGGGCCACGTGGCCGGATTTGCCGATGCCGGAAACGACAACGCGTCCACGGCAACCCAGGATGAAGTCGACCGCCCCGACGAAACCATCGTCGAGTTGATCGCGAAGCGCGCGCACGGCGTCCGCTTCGATGTCGAGCACGTCGCGAGCGAGCGCGAGTGCCCGGTCGCCATTGATTTTCGCTATCATTCGCGGAGTATAGCAAAGGCGCTTGTTCGCCGCGCCGGGCCTGCTGTGCCAAGCCGCTGTCTTTATTGCTGCCTTTACCGGCCCCTCAACCTTGTCGCACGGCGTTTCTCGTGCGCGGTTCCGCTGACGAACGAGGACGCTTTACCGATGCGTTTTAGCCGATGATTTCCCCCCTCGAAATGACGCTGTTCCTGCTGCTGGCATCAGTGGCCGGAGTGGTGACTTTTCGCTTTCTGAATCTTCCGCCGATGCTCGGCTATCTGACGGTCGGCATCGTCGTTGGGCCGCACGCGTTCGGTTTGATTCCGGATTCGGCGGGCGCGCAGAATCTCGCCGAGTTCGGCGTCGTGTTCCTGATGTTTTCGATCGGGCTGGAGTTTTCGCTTTCCAAACTGCGCTCGATGCGCCGACTCGTGTTCGGCTTAGGCCTGTTGCAGGTGATCGGCACGATTGCCGTGGCGGTCACGCTCGGCTTCGTGCTGGAGCGCTGGGTGCATATCACGTGGCAGGCGAGCGTGGCGCTGGGCGGCGCGCTGGCAATGTCGTCGACGGCGATCGTCAGCAAGATGCTGGCCGAGCGGCTCGAGATCGAAACCGAGCACGGCCGCAACATCTTCGGTGTGCTGCTGTTCCAGGATCTGGCGGTGGTGCCGCTGTTGATCGTGATCGCGGCGCTGGGCGGCGATTCGAAAGATCTCGTCAGCGCGCTCGGGGTGGCCGCCATCAAGATCGTTGTGGCGTTGGCGCTATTGTTAATAGTGGGTCAGCGCTTCATGACGCGCTGGTTCAACGTGGTCGCGCGGCGCCGTTCGCAGGAACTGTTCATTCTCAACCTGCTGCTGGTGACGCTCGGCGCGGCGTTCATCACGGACAAGTTCGGCCTGTCGCTCGCGCTCGGCGCGTTCATCGCCGGCATGTTGATCGCCGAAACGCCTTACCGGCATCAGGTGGAAGAGGACATCAAGCCGTTTCGCGACGTACTGCTGGGCCTTTTCTTCGTCACGACCGGCATGTTGCTGAATCCGCGCGTGATCTGGGAGCATCCGTTCATCGTGCTCGGCTTCCTGGTCGGCCCGATCCTGTTGAAGGCGGTGATGGTGACGGGGCTCTCGCGCCTCTTCGGTGCGTCGCCGGGTGTCGCCATGCGCACCGGTATCGGCCTCGCGCAAGCCGGCGAGTTCGGTTTCGTGCTGCTGAACCTGATTCTCGACAAACATCTTGTCGACGCCACCCTGTTGCAGGCGATTCTCGCGGCGATGCTGCTGTCGATGCTGGCCGCGCCCTTCATGATCCAGAACGCGGACCGAATCGTGCTGCGGTTGTCGTCGACTGAATGGATGATGCAGTCCTTGCAGATGACGCGTATTGCAACGCAGAGTCTGAAGCAAAGCGGTCACGTGATCATTTGCGGCTACGGCCGGGCTGGGCAGAATCTGGCGCGCATGCTGGAGCATGAAGGTCTGTCGTATGTCGCGTTGGACCTGGACCCCGATCGCGTGCAGGCCGCGGCGGCGGCGGGTGAGTCGGTCGTGTTCGGCGATGCGGGGCGGCGCGAATCGCTGCTTGCCGCCGGTATCCATCGCGCCGCGGCGATCGCGATTACCTACGCGAACACGCCGTCGGCATTGCGCGTGTTACACAATATTCACGAGCTGGAGCCCACGCTGCCGGTGATCGTTCGTACCGTCGACGATGCCGATCTGGAAAAGCTGCTGGCCGCCGGCGCGACCGAGGTGATTCCGGAAATCGTCGAGGGCAGTCTGATGCTGGCCTCGCACACGCTGGTGCTGATGGGCGTGCCGATGCGGCGCGTGGTGCGGCGGGTCGAGGAAATGCGCGACGAGCGCTACGCGCTGCTGCGCGGCTATTTCCACGGCGCGGACGACATGGAAGACGACGACGGCCACGAACAGGTGCGGCTACAATCGGTCCCGGTCGACGAAAACTCGGACGCGGTGGGCCGAACGCTGGCGGAATTGGGCCTGTTCGATCTGGGCGTCGAGGTGACGGCGATTCGCAGGCACGGCATTCGTGGCGTCGAGCCGGACCCGTCCACCAAGCTGCGCGCGAGCGACATCGTGGTGTTGCGCGGTCTGCCCGAACAGTTGGCCGAAGCCGAAGAGCTGCTCTCGAAGCACCGCCGCGCAGGTGCCGCTGCGGCTTAGCAATAACGGTGCGACCGGCGTGGCGTTGCCTGGTGTGGTTTCGCCAGGCCGGTGTTGCGGGCCACGCCTAAGCCGACCGCAGCTGATTTAGCCTTTCATCGGACCCACCGAGGTCCATCCGGAGACATCATGTCCAACGCGCTCGCGAGCGCGCCGCTCGATGCGGCCGACTACATCAAAAGCCACATCCGCACGGTGCCTGACTGGCCACAGCCGGGCGTGCAGTTTCGCGACATCACGCCGCTCCTGCGGGAGCCGAAGTCGCTGCGCGTGCTGATCGATCTGTTCGTCCAACGCTATATCGATGCGAAGCTCGACTACGTCGCAGGGCTGGACGCGCGCGGCTTCATCATCGGGCCGATTCTGGCTTACGAGCTGAACCTCGGCTTCATTCCGATCCGCAAGCAGGGCAAGCTGCCGTACAAGCGGGTCGCGCAATCCTATGAACTCGAATACGGCACCGCGACCGTCGAGATTCACGAGGACGCCTGCAAGCCGGGCGACCGCGTCGTGATCATCGACGATCTGATCGCCACCGGCGGCACGATGATGGCCGGCAAGATTCTGCTCGAGCGGCTCGGCGCGGTGGTGATCGAAGGGGCGGCGATTATCGATCTGCCTGACCTCGGCGGCTCGGCCTTGCTGCGTAAAGCGGGCCTGCCGCTCTATACGGTGACTGAATTCGGCGGCCATTGAGCGCCGGAAGCCAACTTCTTCCTGCACACAACGAAGGTAAGAAAAGATGCCCAACTTCCTGTTGTTCCTCGCAACCTCGATCGCTATCACGATGGCGCCCGGCCCCGACAATCTGCAAGTGCTCGCGCGTGGCATCTCACAAGGCCGCGCGGCGGGACTCGTCGCCGCGCTCGGCTTTGCCGCCGGCATCACGTTTCACACCACGTTGGCCGCGCTTGGCGTGGCCGCGTTGCTCCGTTCGTCGCCGGTTGCCTTTGAAGTGGTCAAGCTGGCCGGCGCCGCCTATCTGATCTGGATCGGCATCAAGGCGCTGCGCAGCCAGGGCCTCGCCACCGCGCACGAGCGCGCGCCGCAACCGTTGAAGGCGGTGTTTCGCCAGAGCGTGCTCGGCAATCTGCTGAACCCGAAGGTAACGCTGTTCTTCGTCGTGTTCCTGCCGCAATTCGTGCAGCCGCACGGCACGCAAAGCGTCACGGTGCAGATGCTCGAACTCGGCGTGCTGTTCATGTTGCAGACCGTGGTGGTGTTTTCGCTGTTCGGCGTGTGCGCGGGGATGATCGGCGGCTGGCTGAAGCGCCGGCCGCGTGTGGGTGTGTGGCTCGATCGGCTCGCTGGTGCGACCTTCATCGCAATCGGGATTCGCGTCGCCTTGCGTGATTGACGCGATTGAAGTTGCTGCCCCGGCTGACACCAACCGAACGCGGCAGAAGACCAGTTTGGAGCTTTGAATGACTTTGCCTTGCATCACCGCCGCGCGTCGCTTCGACATAGGCGCGCATCTGCCGTTCTGGATCGACGCCGAGCAGGTCGGCTGGATTCGCTCGGCCGATGTGCCGCTGCTCGCGCGCTGGCCCGATGTGTTTGAAATCGACAGTACGCGCGTCACGCTCGCACCTGTGTTCAATACCGTCGATCTGCGCAGCGCAGCGCTCGGTTCCGTGATCGGTGCACTTGCCGCCGATGGCCGCATTCCCGGCTGGCGCAACGAGACTTACGCGATTCGCAATGCGTTCGATGCGCCGCCGCTCGCCTACATCGAACGCGCGGCGTCGCGCTTCTTCGGCACGATGACCTACGCGGTGCATCTGAACGGCGTCGTAGAATACGCGGATGGCGCCCCGCAATTGTGGATCGCGCGCCGCAGCGACACCAAGGCCACCGACCCAGGCATGCTCGACAATGTCGTCGCTGGCGGGATCGGCTGGGGCTTCGGCATCGAGGCGACGATCATCAAGGAGTGCTGGGAAGAAGCCGGCATTCCCGAGGAGATCGCCGCGCGCGCCACGGCCGGGCGCACCGCGCATGTGCTGCAATCGTTGCCGGAAGGCACGCAGGCCGAACAGATTTTTATCTACGATCTCGCGCTGCCCGCCGATTTCGCGCCGCGCAATCAGGACGGCGAAGTGGGCGAACACCGGCTCGCGCGCATCGACGAAGTGGCGCGCTGGATCGAAGAAGGCGCGATGACCGTGGATGCGAGTCTCGCCACGCTGGATTGCCTGCTGCGCCGCCGCTGGATCGATGAAGACGCGTGTCCGGGCATCGAGACGCTGTTCGCGCCACCGGTGCTTGCGTAAGCGCTAGTTGGGCGCGGGTACGGCGGACAAGCCAGGTCACGCTGTAGCACGCTGCATCGAATAAGACACACCGAACAAACCACGCACTGAAGAAGGGAGTCACCCAGGTCATGTCGACCGATCACAGCTTTATCCTCAAACTGTCGTGCGCCGACCGGCCCGGCATCGTCCACGCGGTTTCGGGCTTTCTGTTCGAACGTGGCAGCAATATTCTCGACTCCGCACAGTTCGGCGACAGCCGCACCGGCGAGTTCTTCATGCGTGTGCATTTCCAGCAGGTCGGTGGCGATCCGGGCCAGGACGTGTTGCGTACGTCGTTCGCCACGCTCGCTGAGCAGTTCGGTATGCGCTGGGAATTGCACGATGCGTCGGTGAAGCCGCGCGTCATCATCATGGTGTCGAAGATCGGCCATTGCCTGAACGACCTGCTGTTCCGCTATCGCACCGGTCAATTGGGTATCGAGATTCCGGCGATCATCTCGAACCACAAGGAGTTCTATCAACTTGCGGCCAGCTACGACATCCCGTTCCATCACTTCCCGCTGATGGGCGGCACACCCGACGCGAAGGCCGCGCAGGAAGCGCGCGTCCTCGAAGTGATCGACGAGCATCAAGCCGATCTGGTGGTGCTCGCGCGCTACATGCAGATTCTGTCGCCGCAACTGTGCGAATCGCTCGCCGGCCGCGCGATCAATATTCACCATTCGTTCCTGCCGAGCTTCAAGGGTGCGAAGCCGTATTACCAGGCGTTTGACCGCGGTGTGAAGCTGATCGGTGCAACGGCTCACTACGTGACGACGGATCTCGACGAAGGTCCGATCATCGAGCAGGGCGTGGAGCGTGTCGACCACAGCATGACGCCGGAGCAACTGACGGCGATCGGTCGCGACGTCGAATGCGTGACGCTTGCGCGCGCGGTGAAGTGGCACGTCGAGCATCGCGTCGTGTTGAACGGCAGCAAGACGGTGGTGTTTCGTTAAGCGTAGTTAATGCGCTTGCAGTGGGGCGGCCAAACCGTGGCCGCATCACCCCGCTGCAAGCTTGCGCCGAATGAGTCGGGCGCGCCCTCTTCAGATCAGGGCTGCATTGCGGTGCCACCCGCATCCCGCGCGTCCAGCGCGAGCCGAGCGTTTTGTGCCGAACGGCGGCGCGCATTCAGTTTCTTTAGCCAGATCAGCAGTCCCGTTGCGCTCAGCACCGCGACCGCAATCCCCACCGCGCTAATCAGAATCCGCCCGCCGAGACCGAGAATGCGTCCCGAGTGCAGCGGGAATTGCACCTGCATGAAGATGTCGCCCGCCGTGCCCTTGCCGGGGATCTGCGCGCCGAGCAGTTTGCCGGTGGCCGCGTCCCAATACATCCACGGATTGCCGAGGCCGATGTCGCCGTGATCGTTGCCGCTTGCGTAGAAGCCGACGCCGTAGGCGTGCAGGAATTCCGCGTAGTAGACGCCGCCAGGTGGCACCTTCAGGTTCTGCGCCTTACCGGCTTGCTCGGCTAGTTGCACGATGCGCTCGCGGCTCAGTACCTGGTCGCCTGGCTGCGGCGCACGCAGAATTTCCGGGTTGTTGATCGGATCCGGCGTGAGCTTTGAGACTAGCGACACGACTGGCCGAACCACGGGCCCGGCGAGATTCATCGATACAGACGTTAGCGCGACGATCACCAGCAAGCCCCAGATCCACACGCCGCCCGAGCGATGCAGATCGAAGGTGAGCGCATAGCCGCCGCGCCCGAGACGAAATGCGAACGACTTGCGCCATGCCTTGAGGCTCGGAAACGATAGCCAAAGGGCGACCACGCTGTCGAACAGCCACACGATCCCAACGATGCCCATTAGCCACGTGCCGATATCGACGCCGCCGGTGAACGGCAATTGCAGCGTGTAGTGCAGCTTGTAGATGAACGGAATCAGATTGCGCCGCGCGAGTGAAACGGCGCCCCACTCGCGCCGCCCCTGGATGTCGCCGGTGGCGGGGTCGACGGCAATCTGGTTGAAGTCGAGCGGGTAGGGCTGCTTCGTCGCGGGGTCGGTGCGCGGCAGCACCATCATCTGCAGCGTGTGGCCGGGTTCAGCGTCGAGCGGCAGATACGTCACCTGCAGGCGCGGATCGGCCGCTTCGACGCGGCGGGCCAACTCGAGTCCCGGTAGCGCCGGGCCGGCGGTGCGCGCTTTGAAGAACGACGGGTTCAGCGCCGCATCGAGTTCGTGATCCCACGCGATGATCGCGCCGGTCAGGCCGGCGACGAACAGAAACAGCGCAATGGCGACACCGAACCAGCGGTGCAGGCGGACGAGTTGCCGCCTCATGGGCGAGCCGGCGGAATGGAAAATGAGGGGAAACGGCGAATCACGGTGTTGCAATGTAAATGGGAATTGTTCGCATCTTATGCGAAGCGAGTGGCCTGCCGCAAGTTTTTAGTAAGCGATTGGCGCCGCGTGGATCTGGCCTCCTGAAGACCGTCGACGCAAAAAAAGCGGCACCGAAGTGCCGCTTTTCGCTCGTCCGCCAAGCCCGCATCGCAGTCTGGTTGACGCTCACACCAGCCGGAGATAAATCAATTCCCGCTTGATATACGCATAGAAGATCGGCGCCGCAACCACGCCGGGGATGCCGAACGCAGCTTCCATCACGAGCATCGCGATCAGCAGTTCCCAGGCGCGCGCCTCGATCTGACCACCGACGATGCGCGCATTCAGGAAGTACTCCAGCTTGTGGATCAGGATCAGGAATACCAACGACATGATCGCCGCCGGAAAGCTCACCGAGAGCGCCACCGCGACGATGATCGTGTTCGAAATCAGATTGCCGATCACCGGCAGCAAGCCGACAATAAACGTCACCAGCACCAGCGTTTTGGAAAGCGGCAGCGTGTCGTGAAAGATCGGCAGGACCACCAGCAGAAAGATGCCGGTGAAGACCGCATTGATCGCGGAAATCTTCACCTGAGCAAATACGATGCGGCGGAAGGCGTCGGCGAAACGTGTCACGCGCGTGACGAACGCTGTGGACAGCGGCAGCCGTTGCATATGCTTCTGCGCCCCGACCGCGATGATCGCGCCGATGATCATGCCGATCAGAATGTGCGTGAAGCCGCGCGCCGCAGTCTTGCCGCTTTGCTGCAGCATGTTCGCATGCGTCTGCATCAGCTCGGCAGCCTTGGTCTTCATCTGGTCTGTATCGACCGGCAGATAGTTGGCGACGAATTGCGGAATCCGGCCGCGCGCCTGGTCGATCAACTGCATCGCCTGGTCGAGCAGTTTCTGCACGCTCGGCACGTCGCTCTCGAAATGTTCGATGATGCCGAGCGTCAACCCCGTCAGTGCACCGACTATCACTGTCGAGAGGATCACCACCGCGAGCCAGCGCGCGCGCTGACTCGACATATGCCGTTCGATGCGCGGCGCGATGGTGTGCACGAGTTGAAACACGAGCAGCCCGGCCAGCAAGGCGCCGAGCAGCTTCAGTTCGATGATCGCCCACATTCCGATCAGCATCAGCACATAACTGCCGATTTCGACCGCCGACAGCTTCGGCAGGCTCATGTCGCTAGTCAGCCTGACCGGGCGTGGGCGGAGGTCCTGCACTTGCCCGTCGTCGCTCGCCTGATTCCGCTTGGCCATGGCTTATTCCGTCTCCAACCCGTGTTGTGCAGCGTTACTTTCTACTGGCAATGCGTTTCAGCAGAGGCGCCAGATACTTACCGGTAAAACTTGCCTTCGACTTGGCAACCTGCTCCGGCGTGCCTTGCGCAATGATCTGACCGCCGCCGGCTCCGCCTTCGGGGCCGAGATCGATGACCCAGTCGGCAGTTTTTATTACATCGAGATTATGCTCGATGATCACGACAGTATTACCCTGGTCTCGCAAACGATGAATGACTTCCAGCAGCAATGCGATGTCGTGAAAGTGCAGACCGGTGGTCGGCTCGTCCAGGATGTATAGCGTGCGACCCGTGTCGCGCTTGCTCAGTTCCAACGAAAGTTTGACGCGCTGTGCCTCGCCGCCCGACAGGGTGGTGGCCGACTGGCCTAGCCGGATATAGCCGAGACCCACGTCCAGCAAGGTTTTCAGCTTGCGTGCCACGACCGGCACCGGCTTGAAGAACTCGTAGGCGTTCTCCACCGTCATGTCGAGGACTTCGCTGATGTTCTTGCCTTTGTATTGGACGTCCAGTGTTTCGCGGTTGTAGCGCTTGCCGTGACAGACGTCGCAGGGAACGTAGACGTCCGGCAGAAAGTGCATCTCCACCTTCAGCACGCCGTCGCCCTGGCAGGATTCGCAGCGGCCGCCCTTCACGTTGAACGAGAAGCGGCCCGCTTCGTAGCCGCGTTCTTTCGCCGCAGGCACGCCCGAGAACAGCTCGCGGATCGGCGTGAACAGCCCCGTGTAAGTGGCCGGATTCGAGCGCGGCGTGCGGCCGATCGGCGACTGGTCGACGTTGATGACCTTGTCGAAATGCTCCAGACCTTCGATCGACTCGTACGGCGCCGGCTCGGTGGACGAGCCATACAGGTGATGCGCGACCGCGTGATACAGCGTGTCGTTGATCAGCGTGGACTTGCCCGAACCCGACACGCCGGTCACACAGGTCAGCAGGCCGACCGGCAGATCGAGCGAGACGTGCTGCAGATTATTGCCGTACGCCTCGACGATGCGCAGACGGCGTTCGTCCGGTTCCTTGCGCTCGTCCGGGAATTCGATGTTGCGGGCACCGGACATGTACTGCCCGGTCATCGAAGCCGCGTTCGCCTCGACCTGCTTGGGCGTGCCTTCGGCGATCACCATGCCGCCGTGCTCGCCCGCGCCAGGCCCCATGTCGACCACGTAGTCGGCCATGCGGATCATGTCTTCGTCGTGCTCGACGACGATCACCGAGTTGCCCAGGTCGCGCAAATGCTTGAGCGTGGCGATCAGCCGATCGTTGTCGCGCTGATGCAGACCGATCGACGGCTCGTCCAGCACGTACATCACGCCGGTCAAACCCGAACCGATCTGCGAGGCGAGGCGAATCCGCTGCGCTTCACCGCCCGACAGCGTTTCCGCGCTGCGCTCCAGCGACAGGTAGTCGAGCCCGACGTTATTCAGGAACATCAGGCGCGCGACGATTTCCTTGACGACCTTGTCGGCGATCTCGCGCTTTGAACCTTCGAGCCGCAGCGTCTGGAAATAGCCGAGCGCGTCGCGCAACGGCCAGCCGCTGATTTCGAAGATGCCACGTGCGTCGCTGTTCGAGCCGATCCGCACGAAACGGGCTTCCCGACGCAGCCGCGTGCCGGCGCAAGCGGGGCAGGGCTGGTTGTTCTGATACTTGGCGAGCTCTTCGCGCACAGCGACCGAATCGGTCTCGCGATAACGCCGCTCCAGGTTCGGGATGATCCCTTCGAACACATGCTCACGCACGGAAGTGCGGCCGCGTTCGTTGATGTAGGAAAACGGAATCTCCTGCTTGCCCGAACCGAACAGCAGAATCTTGCGGACTTTCTCCGGCAGATCTTCAACAGCCGTGTCGATGTCGAACTCGTAGAACGCTGCGAGACTTTGCAGCATCTGGAAGTAAAACTGATTGCGCCGGTCCCAGCCCTTCACCGCGCCCGCCGCCAGCGACAGCGACGGATGCGCAACAACCCGCTTCGGATCGAAGAAGGTGATCTGGCCGAGGCCGTCGCATTCCGGGCACGCGCCCATCGGGTTGTTGAACGAGAAAAGGCGCGGCTCCAGTTCCTGCAGCGAATACGAGCAGATCGGGCAGGCGAACTTCGAGCTGAACAGATGCTCCTTCTCGGTATCCATTTCCAGCGCGATCGCGCGGCCGTCGGCGAGACGCAGTGCTGTTTCGAACGATTCGGCGAGGCGCTGCTTCATATCGCCGCGCACTTTCAACCGGTCGACGACCACGTCGATCGTGTGCTTGTCGTTTTTCTTGAGCTTCGGCAGCGAGTCGACTTCATAGATCTTCGCGACGCCTTCGTTGGCCGTGCCGCCGCCCGAGCGGACGCGAAAACGGATGAAGCCCTGCGCCTGCATCTCTTCGAAAAGCTCGACGTGCTCGCCTTTGCGGTTCGCCACCACCGGCGCGAGGATCATCAGCTTGGTCTCTTCCGGCAGGGCGAGCGCCGCGTCGACCATCTGCGAGACGCTTTGCGCTTCCAGCGGAATTTCGTGGTCCGGACAGTACGGCGTGCCGACCCGGGCGAACAATAGCCGCAGATAATCGTGAATTTCGGTGACGGTGCCAACCGTGGAACGCGGATTGTGCGAGGTCGCTTTCTGTTCGATCGAGATCGCCGGCGACAGGCCTTCGATCAGATCGACGTCCGGCTTTTCCATCAATTGCAGGAACTGGCGGGCGTAAGCGGAGAGACTTTCGACGTAGCGCCGCTGTCCTTCCGCGTAAAGCGTGTCGAACGCCAGCGACGATTTACCCGAGCCGGATAGGCCCGTAATCACGACGAGCTTGTGACGTGGGAGGTCGAGATTGACGTTCTTCAGGTTGTGGGTGCGAGCCCCACGGATACGGATTTGTTCCACGCGTTATTCCAAGACTTGGCCCGTGACCTGGCGGAAAGAGGAGGAGGCTAAACCTGCTACTATAACGACTTTTCAAGACCGCCGTTACGGCTTCCTGACAGCCTGAAGAAGGTGCAAGGCAAGCTGTAAGGCTGCGGTCCAGCGCCGCGGGAAAGAGGTCTAACTGGGGCCCTTTTTCGCGAGTACAAGGCGCCGCGAGGCGCCGGACGAGCGTCTGGCAAGGCCGCCGGCCCGAATGCCGCGCCGTATGTTTGCCGCCCCGCTCATTCAAAGAACGTTCCCGATGTCCAATCCGTCCGCTACATCCTCACGCATGAGCGCGCCTGAAATGCGCGCGACCGTGTCGCTCGCCGCCATCTTCGCGCTGCGCATGCTCGGTCTCTTCATGATCATGCCGGTGTTCTCGATCTACGCGAAGACCATCCCCGGCGGCGACAACGTGCTGCTGGTGGGGATCGCGCTGGGTGCGTACGGCGTGACGCAGTCGATGCTGTACATCTTCTATGGCTGGATCTCCGACAAGGTCGGCCGCAAACCGGTCATTGCGACCGGTCTCCTGATTTTCGCGCTTGGCAGCTTCGTCGCGGCGGGTGCGCACGACATGACGTGGATCATCGTCGGGCGGGTGATTCAGGGCATGGGCGCGGTGTCGTCCGCGGTGATCGCGTTTATCGCCGACCTGACCTCCGAAGAGCATCGCACCAAGGCAATGGCGATGGTCGGCGGCAGTATTGGCGTTTCGTTCGCGGTGGCGATCGTCGGTGCGCCGATCGTGTTCCAGTGGGTCGGCATGAGCGGCCTGTTCACGCTGGTCGGCATTTTCTCGATTCTGGCGATTGGTCTCGTGCTGTGGGTCGTGCCGGATGCGCCCAAACCCGTTCACGTGCGCGCGCCGTTCGCCGAGGTGCTGCATAACGTTGAGCTGCTGCGCCTGAATTTTGGCGTGCTCGTGCTGCACGCCACGCAAACCGCGTTGTTCCTCGTCGTGCCGCGTATTCTCGAAGCCGGCGGCCTGCCGGTCGCGTCGCACTGGAAAGTGTATTTGCCGGTGATGGGCCTCTCGTTCGTGATGATGGTCCCGGCGATCATTGCCGCGGAAAAGCGCGGAAAAATGAAAATCGTGCTGCTTTCCGCGATCGGTCTTATCCTGATCGGACAGTTGTTGTTGGGCGTCGCACCGCATACGATTCTGACTGTGGCGGCGATCCTCTTTGTCTACTTTTTGGGCTTCAATATTCTTGAAGCCTCGCAGCCTTCGCTGGTGTCGAAACTGGCGCCGGGAACCCGCAAGGGCGCGGCGGCCGGCGTGTACAACACCACGCAGTCGATCGGCCTTGCGCTGGGTGGGGTGGTCGGCGGCTGGCTGCTTAAAGTGGACGGTCAGAGCGCGGTCTTTTTCACTTGCTCTGGCCTCGTCTTTGGCTGGCTTATAATCGCGGCAAATATGAAACAGCCGCCGCGCAAGGCGTAAGAGCGCCCCCACCCCTGGCGCTCCGCGCCGGGCCCCCCGAGGGGGCAAGGAAACTTGGGACGGCCCGGCGTTTCTTGACAGAACTCACCCGGTGGCGGGCAGAGGCGCAGTTCTGGTCTCCGGCCTGCCGGCCATGAGACGCGAACCGCGCGTTGCCGCGCCGCCCGTAACAGAATCAACAGGAGAAACTCATGGCATCCGTGAACAAGGTCATTCTCGTCGGCAATCTCGGAGCCGATCCGGAAGTCCGTTATCTTCCGAGCGGCGACGCACTGGCGAACATCCGCCTTGCGACAACGGATCGGTACAAGGACAAGACGTCCGGCGAAATGAAGGAAGCAACCGAATGGCACCGTGTCGTGTTCTTTGGCCGGCTTGCTGAAATCGTGAACGAATATCTGAAGAAGGGTTCGTCGGTGTACCTGGAAGGGCGCATCCGCACCCGCAAGTGGCAGGCTCAGGACGGCACCGACCGTTACTCGACCGAAATCGTTGCCGAGCAGATGCAAATGCTGGGCGGCCGTGGCGGTTCGACGGGCGGCGGCGGTGGCGACGAAGGTGGTTACAGCCGCGGTGAGCCGTCGGAGCGTAGCGGTGGTGGTGGCGGCGGTCGCGCGGTTTCGGGCGGTGGCGCTTCGCGTGGCGGTAGCGGTGGTGGCGGTGGTGGTTCGAGCCGTCCGAGCGCGCCGGCCGGCGGTGGGTTCGATGAGATGGATGACGATATTCCGTTCTAATAGGCGTCGAATACGTGAATGCAAAAACCCCGCTTCCAAGCGGGGTTTTTTATTGGGGCCACGGGCGAATCGCACGCCTGATTGACGGCGCGAGGGGGCGCCGTTCACGCAGCGCTTCCTTCGATATTTAGCTGATCGGTGCGCTGCCGGACAGCGTTTTGCTGCCCCCGAGGGTAAACCTTCCAGCATGGTCCGGCGTGCCTCAGCGGCATGTTTGCGACGGATTGCGGCTCAGCGTCCACAAACCCGCCTTGACTTTCGCCCTCCTGCCGACAATACTGAATTCATACTTTGTACGGACAAAGTAACAAATGCGTACAAGTAACCCGAAAACAGGAGACGAGCATGGAGTCCGACGTTGCAGTAACAACCCGTATCCGCGCCAGCTATGGCCGCTACCTCGAAGATTTCCACGTAGGCGATATCTATGAACACCGGCCGGGGCGCACCATCACCGAAGCCGACAACATCCACTTTTCGCTGCTGACGATGAATTTCCATCCGATGCATTGTGACGCCGCCTACGCGGCCAAAAGTGAGTTCGGTCAGTTGCTCGTCAATAGCGGCCTCACCGTTGCCGTGGTGCTTGGGCTATCGGTGAACGACGTCAGCGGCAAGGCGATCGCCAACCTCGGCTGGAAAGAGATCCGACTCACCGCTCCCGTGTTTTGCGGCGACACGATCTACGCGGAATCCGAGGTACTCGAAAAGCGCGAATCGAAATCCCGTCCGGGGCAGGGCATCGTCACCGTGCAGACTCGCGCGTTCAAGCAGGACGGCACGCCGATCATGGACTTCGTGCGCAGCGCACTAGTGCCGACGCGTGGCAACGGCGTAGGCGACTGACACGGCTGCACGGGTCGAATCGCTGCGACATCGAGCCCACGACTCGCGCAGCCAGGCAAGACAAACAGCAGAACGCAGCGCCAACCTGCCAGCAAGAGCAGGCGGCGCGTGAATCCCGGCGGCGCCAGAACAACGCGCCGCAATGCGGCAAGCGTAAGCAGAGCGGCATGCACACCAAGGAGACAAAGGTGGCTATCGGTATCGTCAACTCGGGCGCGCGACTCGATCGCCTGCCTATCGCGTCCTTCCACTGGAAGGTTCTAGGCCTCATCAGCGCCGGGGCATTTCTCGACGCGTTCGACATCTATCTCGCCGCCGGTGCGCTCGGCGCAATGGTGAAGTCGGGCTTCTCCGATCTGCGGCTGAACGCGCTGTTCATCTCGGTGACCTTTCTCGGCATGCTGATCGGCGCCGGTTTCGCCGGCTATCTGGGTGACCGCTTCGGGCGCCGCTCGTCGTATCAGACCAACCTGCTGATTTTCGGCATCGCGTCGATTGCCGCGTGCTTCGTCCCGAACATGACCTGGCTGATCGCCTTGCGGTTGATCATGGGCATCGGCCTCGGCGCCGAACTGGTGGTCGCGGCCGGCACCTTGTGCGAATTCATTCCGCCTGCTTCACGCGGACGGTGGACCGCGTTGCTCGCGTTCATCATCAACTCCGGCTTGCTTGTATCAACCGCAGTCGGCTACGTCGTGATCCCGCATCTCGGCTGGCGCTATATGTTCGCGATCGCGGGCGTCGGCGCGATCATCGTGTGGGTGCTGCGGCATCGCATGCCTGAATCGCCGCGCTGGCTCGAATCAGTGGGCCGCGCCGAAGAAGCAGAGGCGACGGTCTCGGCGATCGAACAGCAGGTGCAGCGTCAAAAGGGGCCGTTGCCACCGGTCGCTCGCACTGAAAGTCTTGAAGTACCGAAAGCGCCGTTCTCCGCCCTGTTCTCGCATGCAATGCTCGGCCGCACGCTGGTCGCCGCATTGACGGCGGTCGCGGTGAACATTTCGGTGTACGGCTTTGTCGCGTGGCTGCCGACCTTCTTCGTGAAGGAAGGGCTGACCATCGTGCAGTCGCTCGGCTTCACGACGCTGATGGCATTCGGCGCGCCCGGCGGCGCGGTGATCGGTTTTCTGTGTGCGGACCGCCTTGGCCGTGCGCGTGGTCTGGTGGTCTTCGCGATCGCGACCATCGCGGTCGGTTTCGTCTATCCGAACATGCACGCAGGGTGGGCGATCAGCCTGGTGGGCTTTGTCCTGATCACCTGCATCTACACAGTCGCGACGCTCGGCCTCTTTGCCTACATTCCCGAACTCTTTCCGACCGAGCTGCGTTTGCGCGGTACCGGCACGGCGGGCGTATGCGGACGCGCTGCCTCAATGACGACGCCGTATTTTGCGGTGCTGCTCTACAACTCGTTTGGCGTGTCCGGTGTGCTGGCGATGGTGAGCGGCGTGCTGGCGCTGCTGGTGGTCGGCATTCTGCTGCTGCGGGTTGAGACCAATCAACATGCGCTCGAGCAGATCTCGCCGAGCCTCGACACCCAGTCCGATCCGATGCCCGCTACGCAGCAAGGATAAATCGACATGACTTCACACAATCCATCCGTCACGCTCTCCGATCAGTACGCGCGTTTCGGTTTGAGTCTGCAATTGCGCGATGTTCCGCGTGCCGTGCAGACGCGCGCCAAGCACCTGATTCTCGACGCGGTCGGCATCGCGCTGGCATCGCGCGGCTACACCTACGCCGATGTATCGTTCGCGGCATTCTCCGAACTCGGCAGCGGCGCCTCGCCGGTGATCGGTTTTGGCAGGCGTCTCGCCCTGCGCGATGCCGCGATGATGAACGGCGTGCTGATTCACGGTCTTGATTTCGACGACACGCATTCTCGCGGCGTCATCCATTCGACGACCAGCGCATTGCCTTGTGTCCTGGCGCTCGCCGACCGCGACGAAATGAGCGGCGCGGATCTGCTCAGCGCATATATCGTCGCGATGGATGTATCGACTCGCGTTGCATCCGCCGCGAAGGGCGGTTTCCATCAGGCCGGCTTTCATCCCACGGGCCTGGTCGGGGCTTTCGGTTGCGCGGTCGCGGCGGCGCGTTTGCTGCATCTGGATGAGCCTCAGGCCGCTCACGCACAAGGCATCGTTCTATCGATGGCCGCGGGCAGCCTCGAGTTTCTTGAAGACGGCGCGTGGACCAAGCGCGTTCATCCGGGTTTCGCCGCTGCATCCGGCATCACCGCCGCGACGCTCGCAAAGCACGGTTTCACCGGTCCACGTTCGGCCTACGAAGGACGCTTCGGCCTGTACGCGAGTCACCTCGGCAAGCGCCTCGACGACGCCGATCAACAGCTTGCAACCGAAGGACTCGGCAGTTCGTGGCAAATCGATGAAGTCGCGATCAAACCGCTGCCCGCTTGCCACTTCACGCATGCGGTGGCCGATGCGGCGATCGCGTTGCATCAGGAACATCGCTTCTCGGCGCAAAACCTCGACTCGATCGCACGCGTGGTAGCCAGGGTGCCGCGCGAAACGGTCGAGGTCGTCTGCGAGCCGCTCGGGCCGAAGCGCAAGCCGGTGAGCAGCTACGACGCGCAATTCAGCGTGCCCTACATCGTCGCCACCGCATTGCTCAAAGGCCGCTTCACGCTCGACGAACTCGAACCGGCAGCGCTTGCCGATCCTGCCGTGCTGGCGCTGGCCGCACGTGTCGACTACGAGATCGATCCGGATACCACCTTCCCACGTCACTACACCGGCGAGGTTGTGGTGGAGCGCAGCGACCGCACACGCGTCGCGCATCGCGAGGCGATCAATCGTGGTTGCGCCGACCGCCCCGTGAGCAACGACGACATCGTCACCAAGTTCTACGCGAACGCTCAGCGCACCGTATCCCGCGGCGCCGCTGAACAGATCGCTCAAGCCGTATTGCAACTCGACGAACGCCCGGCGCGCGAGCTTGCCGACACGCTCGCCGGATCCACCGAATCTTCAAGGACGTCATCATGACCGCTACCGAACTCGACACACTGGACAACGATCAGCTGATTCTCGACTCGCTGGACCGCTTCCTTGAAACCGAAGTGCGGCCCTACGTTCACAAGTTCGATCACGACGACATCTACCCGGAAGAGATCGTGGAGAAGATGAAGGAGATGGGCCTGTTCGGTTGCATCATCGATCCCGAGTACGGCGGCTTGGGCCTATCGACCCGCACTTACGCGCAGATCATCACGCGGATCGCGCGCGTGTGGATGTCGGTGAGCGGCATTATCAATTCTCATCTGATTCTCGCGATGCTGGTGCAACGAAACGGTACGCCCGAACAGAAGCGCAAATATTTGCCGAAGTTCGCTACCGGCGAATGGCGGGGCGGTATCGGCCTGACGGAGCCCGACTGCGGCACCGATCTGCAGGCGATCCGCACCACCGCAAAACGTGTCGGCGACGAGTACATCGTGAACGGCAACAAGACCTGGATCACCAATAGCAAGTACGGCAACACGCTTGCGCTACTGGTGAAGACGGACCCAACCGCGCAACCGCGTCATAAGGGAATGAGTCTGCTGCTGGTGCAGAAGGGTCCGGGTTTCGAAGTCAGCCGTCAGCTCGAAAAACTCGGCTACAAAGGCATCGATACCTGCGAGTTGTCGTTCAACGATTTTCACGCCCCTGCCGATGCATTGATCGGTGGTGTGGAAGGCAAGGGCCTGCAGCAGATACTCGGCGGCCTCGAACTTGGACGCATCAATGTGGCTGCGCGCGGAGTCGGCATTGCGCTGGCGGCGCTCGAAGAATCGGTTAGCTATTCGCAGCAACGCAAGACTTTCGGTAAGCCGATCTGCGAGCACCAGGCGATTCAGTTGAAGCTCGGCGAAATGGCAACGCGCGCCGAAGCCGGCCGCCTGCTGGTGGACGCCGCCGCGCAGAAGTACGACCGTGGCGAGCGCTGCGATATGGAAGCCGGTATGGCGAAATACTTCGCCACCGAAGCCGCACTGGAAAACAGCATCGAGGCGATGCGCATTCACGGCGCGTACGGTTATTCGAAGGAATACAACGTCGAGCGGCTGTATCGCGATGCACCGCTGCTGGTGATCGGTGAAGGCACCAACGAGATGCAGCGCATCATCATCGCCAAGCAGTTGATCGAACGGAGTCCGGTATGAGTCTGCCCCTTTCCGGCGTGCGTGTGCTCGCCATCGAACAGTATGGCGCCGGTCCGTTCGCGACCCAGCATCTCGCGGACCTCGGCGCGGAGATCATCAAGATCGAGCATCCGAGCAATGGCGGCGATGTGGGTCGCGCGGTCGGCCCGTATTTCTTCGGCGAAGGCGATAGCCACTTCTTCGAAGCGTTCAATCGCAACAAGTGCAGCTTGACGCTCGATCTGAAGAAGCCCGAAGCGCGTGCTGTCCTGCTGGACCTCGTCAAGAAGAGCGACGCCGTGTTCAACAATCTGCGCGGCGATCTGCCGGTGAAACTCGGGCTCACGTACGACCAGTTGTGCGAGGCGAACCCGAAGATCGTCTGCGCGCATCTGTCCGCGTATGGCCGTACCGGCAGCCGCGCGGCGTGGCCGGGCTATGACTATCTGATGCAGGCCGAGGCGGGTTACTTGTCGGTGACCGGTGAGCCCGATAGTCCGCCGGCACGGTTCGGTTTGTCGATCATCGATCTGATGACCGGCACGACCGCGGCGATGGCGCTGCTCGCCGGCCTCGTCGATGCGAAGACTTCGGGTAAGGGGCGCGATATCGACGTGAGCCTCTTCGATGTCGCGCTGCATAACCTTGCCTATGTCGCGACCTGGTATCTGAACGGCGGGGTGGTGACCGGGCGCGAGAACCGCTCTTCGCACCCTTCGCTCACACCGAGCCAGTTGTACAAGACGCAGGACGGCTGGATCTTCCTGATGTGCAATAAGGAGAAGTTCTGGGGCGTGCTTGCCGAAGTGGTCGACAAACCGTCGTGGGTCACCGATCCGCGTTTCTCCAACTTTCAGGCGCGTCTCGCGAATCGTGAGCTGGTACAGACCGAACTCGACGCGGTGCTCTCGACCGCGACCACCGCGCAGTGGCTCGAACGGTTCGGTGGCCGCGTCCCGGCCGCGCCGGTGTTCGACGTTAAGGAGGCGCTGGAGAATCCGTTCGTCGCGGAGCGCGAATGCGTGGTGGATGCCGAGCATCCGCGTTTCGGCAAGATTCGTGGTGTCGCGGCGCCGGTACGGGTCGACGAAGCACTGCCGATGCGCGCCGCACCGGACATCGGCCAGGATACCCAGCGCCTCCTCGACGAGTTGGGCTATGGCGCTGAAACGATTGCTTTGCTGAGGGAGGCGGGTGTGGTGCAATAAGGCCGGGCGGGTACTACTGCCCGCTCCTTCACTTCATTGCACACCGAGATGGCCACCACGACAGTCCTTGGGCAACAGCCGCGCTATATGCAGCTGGCACAGACGCTCCTCAACGAGATTCAGGGCGGGCGGTTTCCCATCGGCGCCTTGCTGCCCACCGAGTTCGAGTTATGCGAGCAGTTCGGCGCGAGCCGCTTCACGGTGCGGCAGGCGATCAAGCAACTGGAGCAACGCGGCCTCGTGGATCGGCGGCCCGGCATCGGCACCCGCGTGAAGGCGACGCAGAGCGAGACCGCATACCGTCAGGTGATGGAGCGGCTGAGCGATCTGCACCGTTATACGGCCGACACCGAGCTGGAGATTGCCTCGACGCAAACCATCGAGATCGACGATGCGGAACTGCTCGAACGGCTCAATGCGAAGCCGGGCGAAACGTGGCTGCTGGCCGAAGGCATTCGCCGAACGCCAGGCAGCGTCGAGCCGATCTGCCACACCGAGGTGTACATCCACCCGGCGTTCCGATCGCTGACGGGGCTGAGCGGCCGGTCTCACGTGCCGATCTACACGCTGATCGAAAAACAGTTCGGCGAGCAGATCACCAAAGTGCAGCAGGAAATCCGCGCGATCGCGATGCCGGCGAAACTCGCGCAACGTTTGAACGCGAAGGCGCGTTCGCCGGCACTGTGGTTGTGCCGCCGTTATCTGAACCGTCGTGGGCAACTGGTGGAACTGACGATCAGTGTTCATCCGGCCGATCGCTACAGTTATTCCGAAACGTTTCAACTCGACTGGCACACGAACTAGGCAGCACCTGGCCGCGTGCTTCTGAAGGAGAGCAACATGGACGCACGCAGTTATCTGTTCGTTCCAGGCGACCGGCCCGAGCGCTTTATGAAGGCGCTCGACGCGGGCGCCGACGCGGTGGTGATCGATCTGGAAGACGCGGTCGCGCCGGCCGCCAAGGAGCACGCACGCGAGGGCTTGCAGCGCTGGCTGATGACCGCGGATCGTTCGCGGCTGATTGTTCGCGTGAATGCGGTGGGCACGCCGTGGCATGCCGAAGACGTGGAGATGGTTGGCCGCTCCGGCGCTTCGGTCGTGATGGTGCCAAAGTCAGACAGTGCACAGCAACTTACCTATGTGGCTGCGCGGTTGCCGTCGCAGGTAAGGCTCGTGGCGCTGATCGAGACTGTCGCGGGCGTGGTGGCGATGCGCGAAATTGCCGCCGTGCAGTCAGTCGCGCGGCTTGCATTCGGTACGGTTGATTTTTGCGCCGATGCCGGGATCGAGGGACTGGGCGTCGAGCTGGATTACGTGCGCTCGCAAATGGTGATCGAATCGCGGTATGCCGGCCTCACTGCGCCAATCGACGGTGTGACGTTGGAGCTCGATAACCTTGAGCGGTTGACTGAGGAGGTTGCTACTGCGCGGCGGTTTGGGTTCACCGGAAAGCTTTGCATTCATCCCAGGCAGGTGGAACCGGTAAATCGCGGGTTCGCGCCGAGCGAAGCGGAGCGGCGGTGGGCCGCACGGGTGTTGGCCGCTTGCAGCGAGCATCCCGAAGGGGCGTTTGCAGTGGACGGCAAACTGGTTGATAAGCCGATCGTCGATCGCGCCAAGAGGATTTCCGGGTTTGAGGCCAGTCAGAGCATAGGCTTCACCGCCTGAGATGCTCTAGCGCATCTCTCATCGGCGAACTGGAAACGACAATCGGCCCGGAAAACGGCGTATCCAGATCGACGATCACATAGATAGCGGAAGCAATTGAAACTGCCCCAAGCGAGATCGTGACCAGCGCCAACGCATTGCGCGGGGCGATCAATCCGAAGCTGAGAAAAATCACGCACAACCAGAACGTGAGCGTCATCAAGAAAGGCAGAGAAATTGAGCTGTGCGCTTCCTCGATGATCTTCCATCGCGCATCCACAGCGCGCCGATATTGCGTCAACGCATCATCGAGCGCGCGTTGGTGTAATGGATCATGCGCTCGCAGTTGCCGCAACTGCCTGCCTACCGCAGTCAGCATGTCGCCGAGTCGCACGTTCTCCAGCTTCTGCGAGTTGTCCTGCGTTCCAATGTCCCTCGGATAATCACCGGCTGGCGCCGGTTCGCCGGGCCATGTCGATGCAATCGCCGCTGCGGTGTACACGCGCAGCAGGTTGCGGGCCTCATCGGTATCGCTGCCGTATTCCCGCAAGGTCGTGTCGAATTCGATCAGGTCCGCCGCAAAGGTACGCAAATCATTCGACTCGGTATCGAAACTGGATTTCGCGGACGCCGTCATCAACCCGAGCACCAAAGCGGCAAACGTCACCAGCATGCCGATAACCAACTGGATGAGTTGCACGGTTTCGTGTGCCTTGTGCTCCTCGGGCAGCAACGGTCGCACCCACACGCCAAAGCCGGTTCCGACAAGCAATAAAGCGAAAACCAGCAGAGCCGAGCCTATTTCTGACATAGAAATGCTCCGGAGACGCGCGCCTCGTCACTTTCTACCAACCGCCGCCTGCCGACCACCCGGGTAGTCCCGCAAATGCCCCTGCTCAAACAGCGCCCGACTTCCTCTCGTATCTTGATGTATCGCAAACGTATGCGCCATCGACCATAAAGTTTTCTGTAACCCCGCCGTAGACCTTCTATGTGGCGTTCGCTTAAATTTTGAACAAAGGTTGCGGACCTGGCCGTATGGGCTTGGGCGCAGCACGCTTGGCCGAGGGTAGTTTTCTGAACATTCGGTCAGGCAGCCCAATGGAGACCAGCCCGATGCTGAAAAATCTGTCGATTCGAACCTGCCTTACCCTGATGATCGTGTTCTTCGGCGTGGTGTTGCTGTTCGGCGCCGCAGCCGGACTGTTGTCGTTGCGTTCGAGCAACGCGTCGCTGCAACAGATGTACACCGTGGACACGCCCGCAGTCGCGGACCTAGAAGGTAGCGCCGGACAGCTGCTGCGCCTGCGTCTGGCGCTGGCGACCTACGCATCGTTGGTCGACCTGAACGATCAGGACGGTGCGAACGCGGTGCTCAATCGCTTTGATCAGTACCAGAAAGCATCGAACGATCGCCTTGCCCACTATGTGAGCCGCGCGAGCACGGATGCCGACGAACAGCGCCTGATCAAGGACATGCAGGACAAGCGCGACACCTTCCTGCACGAGGGCGTCGATCCGGCGCTGGCCGCGCTCAAGTCCGGCGACAAGACCGCATTTGAGCAGTTGCAGGCGCACAAGCTGTCGTCGCTCTACAGCGCGTACGAGAAGGCCATGCTCACGCTCGAGCAATTGCAAATCGATCACGGCGCACAGCGCTATCAGGATGCACAGGATCTGTTCTACGCAATCTGCATTACGGTGGCGATCGGTATGGGGCTGTCGCTGCTGGGCGCCTTGATCGGACGGGCGGTCATGGTGCGGGCCATTGTCAACCCGGTCGACGCGACCATTGCGCAGTTTCAGCGGATTGCCAATGGCGATCTGACCGGCCAGATCGACGTGACGAGCAATAACGAAATGGGCCGTCTCGCAGCGGCGTTGCGCAAGATGCAGGACTCGCTGATCGAGACGGTGAACGCTGTGCGTCACGGCACGGAATCGATCGATACGGGCGTGAGCGAGATTGCGGCCGGTAATACCGATCTGTCGCAGCGGACCGAGGAGCAGGCCGCATCGCTCGAAGAAACGGCGGCCAGCATCGAGGAGCTGACCTCGACGGTCAAGCAGACCGCGGACAACGCGAAGCAGGCGAGCTCGCTGGCGCAGGGTGCATCGAGCCTGGCTGCGCAGGGTGGTGATCTGACGGAGCAGGTGGTGGGCACGATGCATGGCATCGTCGACGACTCGCGGCGGATTGCCGACATTGTCGGTGTGATCGAAGGTATTGCTTTCCAGACCAATATTCTGGCGCTGAACGCAGCGGTCGAGGCGGCGCGTGCGGGCGAGCAAGGGCGTGGGTTTGCGGTGGTGGCGAGCGAAGTGCGGTCGTTGGCACAGCGAAGCGCCGCGGCGGCCAAGGAGATCAAGGGGTTGATCGATGCTTCGACGGCGCGAGTGCAGGCAGGGTCGCAGCTGGTTGAGCGCTCGGGGTCGACGATGACCGAGATCGTCAATTCGATTTCGCGCGTGAGTTCGATCATGGGTGAGATCGCGGCTGCTGCGCTTGAGCAGAGTACCGGGATCGATCAGGTGAACCTGGCTGTTGCCCAGATGGATGAGGTGACGCAGCAGAATGCCGCGCTGGTTGAGCAGGCTGCTGCGGCGGCTAGTTCGCTCGAGGAGCAGGCTCGGCGGTTGACTTCGGCGGTGGCTGTGTTTCAGACGGGGAGTGGGGATTCTTCTTTTGCAGGTCGGCGAGGTGGGGCTGCGGCTGCGCAGCGGAAGGTTAATGCGGGTGAGTTTGTAGCGGCTTGATGCGGCAGACCGCGTAATGTGCTGAAGGGTGATTGAGCGCTTGCGTGCGCTGCATGAAAATCAGCACAGGGGGCCCGCCGGGTCAAATGTAAAGATTAGTTATAATTCGCGCGTTTAGCCTGTTTGGTTGATCGTCTTAAAAAATAGGTGCATTAGATTGTTCCTGTCGTTAGACAAAACGGCGCGGGTTTAGCCGCCTGCAGTAGAGAATCGCACTACCTGCGAAAGCGGGTAGTGCCCAGTCATGCACGCCTTTTCTATGGGCGGGCCGTTGGGGAAGAGCCGCAAGGCTCGCCGGTTCTGATTCTCTACCCGGTCTGCTAATCCGCCTTCGTGCCCGCTCACCTTTCAGCGAGTGTCGGGCGATTCAGGAACGAACCGGAAATCGCACCATGAGCAAAATCTACCAAGAACCCTCAAGCAACCTCACGCGCGCCCGTTGATGCCCTCCAGTACGAGAAACTCGCGCTTTCGGCTTTCGATTTATGCAACCGGCAGTTGGATCAACTGAAGAGACTGGTTACGCTTGCGGCCTCAATACGTAGGACTCCCTGCATGACAAGGGAAGAACGGCAAAGCCAACAGGCGTAGCTGGAACTGCTTGTCGAAACTGGCGAAGGATACGAGCGCGAGATTGAATGCGACCGCGAACTGTACCAGGTGATCGCGCTTGATGCGAAGGACGTGCCTCATAGCCGCATCACCGCCAAACGTGCCGCGAGTCTTTTGTCTGAGGCCGTGCGGAAGAAATCAGATGACAAGCTGAACGCGAAACCCGCAGATACCTCGCGACCCAAACCGGTGCGCACAAAGGTCGCGTCGCGAACAGAAGCGGGTGCACAGGCCGCCGCCGTTGCACATTAACCGGCACTAGAGGCCACCACGCAGAAGCAATGAAAAAGGCGCGAGCCGCGCGTAAGACATTGAGCAAAAAATGGCCCGCTGAGTGCGGGCCTTCTGACATGCTATTCGCGGTTAAGCGCCGCGAAGGCTAAACCAGACTCAAACGGTCACTGCTGCGCCGCGTAATACTTAGCCACGCTATCGATTTCCGCCGAGGTCATCTGCCGGGCCACATTCCGCATCTGCTCATTAATATCGTTATGCCGGGCACCGGAAGTAAACGCCCGCATCTGCGCAGAGAGATAAATGGACGACTGCCCCCCAAGCCAGGGCGCCGCTCCCTTACGATCCAACTGTCCATGACAGGCCGCACAAGGTGCAATATTCCGCTGCGGATCACCCTGCATCGCAAGCTTCACAGCATTCGCATCCGGTCCAACGCCTGCAGGCAAAACCTCGGCCGCCGGCGCGCGAGACAGCGAAGCGTAATAAGCCGCCAGATCATGCAGATCCTGATCGCTGCGAGCCGCAATAATCGGCTGCATCACCGCGTTCTGCCGCACACCGTTCTGATAGTCGCGCAACTCTTTATAGACCACGTCGGCATACTGCCCGGCCAACGCGGGTGCCGTCACCTGCACCGTGCCCAGCACGCCATGGCACATCGAGCAATTCTGCGTGGCGATCGTCGCGCCGCGACCAATCGAATTCGCGTCGGCACGCACCCGCCGCAAAGGCGGCAAGACCACCACCTCGCTCGGCGCCGGGCCGGCAATATTGGCGCCGCCATACCAACTCGACGGCGCACCCGCGGCGCTGCAAATCGTCGCCCATAAGCCACGCTCGCTGAAACCGCTATTGGCTGAAGGCAACCAGATGAAGCCGATCAGTATCGCCACTGCGGCAATCGCAATCGTGCCGCCCAGGCTCACCGTGAACCATGGGTTGCGCAAGCTGAAGACGCGTTCCTGACTCATCGCTGCGCTCCAACAACAACTGCCGGCACCGACGTCTGCGGCAATCTGAGCAACTGAACGATCGGCACACTGTAGTTGACGATCGTCAGCCCGATCATCAACGCCACCCACAGGCCGAAACTATTGAGCGCGGCAGGCACATGCTCCACCGGCTGCACCGCGCTCGCGAAGCGGAAACTCTGCTGCTGTACCTGCGGCCCGAATTGCGACTTCGCGAGGACGTAGATGAACAGCACGCCGGACACCACCAGGATCAGTCCGCCCACCGCCGACATTCCCACCCAGAACGCCTGCGATTCCATCCCCGGCATGTTGTAGTCGTAGTAGGCCATGCGGCGCGGCGCACCGAGCAAGCCGACGTAATGCCACGGCAGCGTCACCACCATCATGCCGATGAACCACAGCCACAGTTGCGTACGCACCAGCTTTACCGGTGCAATCGCGCGGCCGGTCAGTTGCGGCCACAGTTCGTACGCGATCGCAAAGTACATGATGACGATCGCCCCGCCGAAAATCAGATGAAAGTGCCCGGTCACCCACTGCGTGTTGTGCACCGACGAGTTCAACTGGTAGCTCATGTTGATCAAACCACCCGCGCCGCCGAGCCCCAGCATCACGAACGAAAACGCGATCACCAGCATCATCGGGTTCTGCCACGGCAACGCGGTCAACCAGCCGAACGCGCCCTTGCCACCGCGCAGCCTCCCGGCGATTTCCACCGATGCACAGATGGTGAACACCGTCAGCAACGTCGGCACCGACACCATGCCGGTGAACACCGCATGCAGGAACTTGAAGCCCGAGCCGACCTGCGGATCGGCGAACAGGTGGTGAATGCCGATCGGCATCGCGAACACGAGGAACAGAATGAACGACACGCGCGCCATCGAATCGCTATAGAGCCGTCCGCCGATCGCACGCGGCACCAGCGTGTAGTACGCGATGTAAGCCGGAATCAGCCAGAAGTAGACGATCGCATGCAGCGTCCACGAGAACAGGATGCGTGAAAGACCCGCATCGATCGTGTTGGTGAGACCGAATGCGACCGGCAAGATCTGGAACAGGATTTCGAGCGCCGCGCCGATTGCGGTCCACGCCCACAGATACGCGCCCGCCACGTTGGCGAACATCGCGAGCGGTATCGGCTTGCCGGGATTCGCGCGCTTCCAGACGCGCAGATTCACGTGCATTAGCGCGACCCAGATCCACGAACCGATCACCACCAGCACCACGCCAAGGTAATAGAACGGACTGCCGATCATCGGCGGATAGAAGGTGTAGAGCACCGAAGCTTTGCCGAGCGCGACCGGCACCATCGCCATCACCGCGCCAACTGCCAGCATGATGAACGCGGCCCACGCCCATTTCAGACCGACGAGGCGTTGTGCCAGCGCGAGTTCGACGATCGCGTAGCCGAAGCCCATCGACACGAGGGTAGGCAGCACGTAAGCCATCACCGAGCCATGCGCGGTCACCGATCGATAGTAGAGCTCGGGGTCGCCGACCCACGGCACCAGCGGGCTGCGTACCAGCATCTGCCACGCGCCGAGCAGCAGCGCGATCAGAAACGCGATGAAGGCCAGCCAGAAATGCGCGAGAACGAGTCGCTTAGCGTGAAACACAGCTGAGCCTCCGTGATTGTCGGGCTTGCTCGAAGAACGTGGCTTTGTCGATGACCTTGACGTGCGCCCACATGGTCTGGTGGCCGAAGCCGCAGAACTCGTGACACGGCATGGTGTGATCGGCGGGTTTGTCGAAGCGCGTGTTCAGCGTGGCGACATAGCCGGGCACGACCATCGTGTTGATGTTGGTGTCGGTCACGAGCAGGCCGTGCACGACATCGGCGCTGGTGGTGCGGATCGTGATCGGCGTGTCGGCGGGCACCAGCAGACATTGCGGCGTGAACGAATACTGCTGCGCGACAAAACGCACGACCACCGAACCATCCGGCTCGACAGCGCTGCCGAGGTTGTCTTCGACGAATTCGCCCGACAGTTGCAAGCGCGACGGATCGATCGTCTCAACCCGCGACGGCGGCATCATCGCCCAATGCAGCCCCGAGAACACGATGACGACGAGCATCAGAACGATCAGTGCCGTGGCGAAAATCGCCCAGCGGCGCTCGGCGCGTAAGGCGACTTCGTGGCCGCTGCCCGATTGGTGATTGGAATCAGTCGACATGGTCAGTGGATGACGCCGCGCGGCAGAAAGACAAGAAAGTAGAAGCCGAACCAGATCGCCATGACGATCAGCGTGGCGACGCCGGCCACGGCGATGGCGCCGTGCGGGCCGGCCGCGACGACGCGTTCCACTTCTTCATCAGTAGGTGGGGCCGCGCTGCGGGTATCGTTGGCTTCCATCTGGAGATTCTCCGGTGCAGCGGTTCAGGTTCAGTGCAGCGGCGCTTTGCGCAATTCGTTGACCTCGCGGGACGTCACCGGCTGGCCGTGGTTGCCCCACGCAGTGCGGACATACGTGACGACGGCGGCGGCATCGGTGTCGTTCAACTCCTGACCGAACGGCGGCATGCCGTACGGCTCGGGATTGCGCGTCGTGCCGGGCGGGAAACCGCCGTTGAGCACGATGCGGATCGGGTTCACCGAGGAGTCCATTTCGATCGACTGGTTGCGTGCGAGCGGCGGGTAGTGCTGCAACTGGCCCTCGCCGTTCGCGCCGTGGCACAGGGCGCATTTGTCGGCGTAGATCTTTTCGCCGAGCGCGAACACGTTGGTATTGGTCGGTGCGGACGGGCCCGATTTGCGGCCGCGGTTGTCCGGTAACGTCTTGAGATAGACCGCCATCGCCTTGATGTCATCTTCCGTCATGTACTGAAGGCTGTGATAGGTGACTTCGGCCATCGGCCCGTACACGGCGCCGCGATCGGAAATGCCCGCTTGCAGCAGGTCGACGATGTCCTTGATGCTCCAATCGCCGAGACCGCCGTCTTTGTCGGATGTGAGCGAGGGCGCGTACCAGTTCTGCACCGGAATCAGACCGCCTGCAAACTGCTCGCTTTGCGACGAGCCGCCGAGCATATTGATCTTGGTGTGGCACATCGTGCAGTGTCCGAGCCCGTCGACGAGATACGCGCCGCGATTCCATTCGACCGATTTGGTCGGGTCCGGCTGGAACTCGCCTTCACGGAAATACAACGTGCGCCAGCCGTATAGCAGCTTGCGCTGATTGAACGGGAAGCGCAGCGTGTGTTTGTGGTTCGGCTCGCGTACCGGTGCCACAGATTTCAGGTACGCGAAGATCGCGTTCGAGTCTTCACGTGTGACCTTGGTGTACTGAGCGATCGGCATCGCAGGGTAGAGCAGGGTGCCGTCCGGCGTGCGGCCGGTGCGCATCATCTTGAAGAACGCGTCCTCGCTCCATGTGCCAATGCCGTACTGCGCGTCCGGTGTGATGTTCGGCGAATACAGCGTGCCGAAGGGCGTATCCATGGCGAGGCCGCCGGCGAACAGCTTGCCGCGCGGCGCGGTATGGCAAGCAACGCAGTCGCCGGCGCGCGCCAGATACTCGCCGCGTTTGACGATGTCGGGACGGGTGTCGGCTTTGTCGGCAGCGGCTGTTGCAGTCGTGGCAGCAGGCACGGCTTCAGCCGCGCTCGCGTCAGCGATCAACAACGCACGCGGTGCGCTGAAAAGCGCGGCGCCGCCGGTGACGATCAAGCCGGCAACAAGCAAGCTGAATACAGCGGTGCGACGGCGCCTCGTCATGGCATGCGCAACAGGGCGGATCGAGCGGAAGGTCGTCTTCATTGCGGTTGGCTCCCGCATGCGAGAGGCAGCCGCTCAGCGGACGCCGGCGCGGGCCGTGGATCGGCAGGGCGCGGCTGGCGCGCGAGCCAGCTCGATACCGCGGTGATGTCCTTGTCGGTCAGCTTGACTGCGATCGAATGCATACAGTCCGGCGCGAGCGCGTGACGTGTGCCCGAGCGCCACGTACCCATCTGCCCGGCGATGTAGCTCGCATGCAGACCCAGCAGCCCCGGAATGCCAGGCTGCGTACCCGTCATGCGCGCTCCATGACACGCGATGCACGCCGGGATTTTGCGCGCCGGGTCGCCCTGCGTGACGAGCCGTTGTCCCGCCGCGAGCACTGCCGGTGCGACATCGGTGTGATCGGAATTGGGGTAGGGCGGTTGCAGGTCCGCGAAGTACTGGCTGAGCTTGCGCAGATAGTCGTCGGGCAGGAAGGCGAGCAGATAGCCCATTGGCGGATAAGTACGGCCGCCGTCACGAAACGCACTCAACTGATTGAACAGATAGTCGGCCGGTTTGCCGGCGATGCGCGGGAAGTAATCGTTGTTCAGGCCTTGCCCTTGCACGCCATGACACGAGGTGCAGGCACGCACGCGCTCGTCCATGGCCGAGGGCATCGCGGTTGGCGCGTCGGTGGCTGCAAACGCCGCGCCACGCCACATGACGTAAAGCACCACCAGAATCGAAAATCCGATAGATCTACGATGCACGCCATGCCTCGCCGGGGGAACGGTTATTTTCGCTATTTATTTCTCATGCATTCGCTCGTGAATTCGCTCATCGGATTCGATGAACGATGCATGACAAGCCTGCCAATTCTTTTTCATAACGACTGCATGAACAGCAAATCGAAACGGACTTATTAAGGAGGCACAGTATTGAAGCGATGCGGCAATGCAACTTCTATATAAAGCAATGATCTGCCTAAGTGCGCCAATGGGTGGCGGCTTTCGGGCTGCGGTAATAACGCTTGATGCGTGCGGCAGACGTGTAGCAGGTTGCAGGAATTTATCCGATGCGTCAATAAAATTTGATAGGTCAATTGGTGGCGTATTTTATCAGCACAGGCGTCGATTAGAGCGCCATCGATATTTGTTCTGTGTCTGGTTCGAGTGCGGACTGCATCGCCGAATGCGATTGATGCGCTGCGTTTCTGTCGTGTTCCTTGAGTCGCAGCGCGCGCATCGACGCGGAGCGCGTCAACTGAAGAGATGCATCAACGCCGTGCGTGCATTACTGACGCGTTCGCTTTCGCCGATTCGCCCCGGCAACAGATGAAACTCGACAGCGGGCAGTGCGGGCAACCCGACGCTCTGCGGACAGGCTACCAGGCCCCCGCCGATCGATGATTCGTTCAGGCAGGAAATGCCCAGCCCGGCCTTCAGCGCTAGTTGCAAGCCAGCCACTCCCGAGGCCGAATGCGACACCAGATACGGCACCTTGTGCTCATCGAGGAGTTTCACGACGAAGCGCTGCAACTGACAACTCGACGGTAGCAATACCAATGAATAAGGCGTGGCCGGCCGCGGACTGGCATCGGCCGCGCAGACCCATAGCAGTTTCTCGCGCCGCACCACGGTGCTTTGCGCGCTGCCGGGCCGGTTGGTGGAGCGTGTGCTTCCGGCGACCAGCCGCAACGAGAGGCCGATGTCGTACGACGCATCGTCGCCGGCGCTGCTATCGATCACGGCGCTCGGCTGCACGGTGACGTGCAGTTTCAGGCGCGGATGCTGTTCCGAGAATGTCTTGAGAATGCGCGCGATGTCGAGCGGACGGTAGTAGTCCGTGATGGCGATGCGCAGTTCGCCGTCGAGCGAGCGGCCTTGCAGGTCCTCGAACGCCGCCTCGCTCATGGCGATGATGCGGCGCGCGTGATCGAGCAGGCGGCTGCCGGCCGGCGTGGCGGTCACACCCTGCTTGCTGCGCACGAAGAGTGGCTGGCCGGCGCGTTCCTCGAGTTTCTTCAGCTGCTCGCTCACCGACGACTGCGACAGGAACACGCGCTCCGCGCCCGCCGAGACGCTGCCTGATTCGGCGACGGCGACGAAGGTGCGCAACTGTGTCAGGTCAAATCCGCGTTGACTCATGATTCGGTATATCCGATGGAAGCCATCTAATTTTCCGGCTTTTCCGATGGGTTGCCCAGCCGTAGGATACCTCCAATTCATTCATTGCAGAGGCTGTCATGGGAAACGATTCGATTGCCGCCGTGCGGGTGCCGGGTGAGCGTACGGCGAGCCATCGGTGGAAGGTGCTGGGAGTCGGCTTTGCGGCGAACGCGAGTTTTTCGGCCGCTTTCTCAGGGATTCCGACCACGGCCGTGTTTTTGCGTTCGGGTTATCACCTCGGCAACGACGGGCTCGGGCTGGTGCTCGGCATGCTCGGTTTGGGCATCGCGGTCAGCGAGTTGCCGTGGGGCCTCCTGACCGACCGTTGGGGCGATCGCCGTGTGCTGTTGCTCGGACTTCTTTCGACTGCCGCGGCGCTCGCCGGGCTGGCATTGTTCGTGGTGCCGTCCGGCGCGCATGTGCCGGGCGTGGCGACGCTCGCGCTCGGCTTGTTGCTGGTCGGCCTACTCGGCGGCAGCGTCAACGGTTCGAGTGGCCGTGCGGTGATGGCCTGGTTTCGCGAAGGTGAGCGCGGCCTCGCGATGAGCATTCGGCAGACCGCGGTGCCGGCCGGCGGAGGCCTGGGTGCGCTGATCTTGCCGGCGCTTGCCTCGAGATTCGGCTTTGCGAGCGCGTACACCGTGCTGGCGCTTGCGTGCGCGATTACTGCGGTGTTCGCATGGCGGTGGTTGCACGAGCCTTCGCACGTCGAAGGCAATGGTGCGGGTACGGCTCGCAACGCTGCGGTTGCCGGAGCAGGTGCAGGTGCGGCGCCGATGAAGGTTTCGCCGCTACGCGACATCGGCATCTGGCGTGTGGCGCTCGGCGCCGGCGCGTTGTGTGTGCCGCAGATTGCCATCGTGACATTCGGGACCGTCTTCCTGCATGACTTCGACCGCGCCGGCGTGCTGGCGATCAGTTTGACAATGGCGGCCGTGCAAACGGGCGCTGCGATTGCGCGGGTCTGGAGCGGTGCGTGGACCGACCGGCGCGGCAATCGACGCGCTTACATGCGCGCCTGCAGTGTGCTGACCGCGGTGCTGTTCGCATCGCTCGCCCTGGTGACAGGTCTGGCCGGCATGCACCATGCGGCGATGACGGCGGTGGTCGCACTGATGATCGTGCTGGGTGGCATAAGCGCATCCGCATGGCACGGCGTTGCCTTCACGGAACTCGCGACCCTCGCGGGGACGAGCCGTGCAGGCACCGCACTCGCGATCGGCAATACCTGCGTCTTTCTCACGTTGTTCCTGACGCCGCTCGCGATTCCGCTGCTGTTGTCGGTGGGTTCGTGGCCGATGGTGTGGGCGGTAGCCAGCGTGTGCGCCTTGATCGCGTTACCGGTATTTCCGCGCACTGCTTGCGTTAGCAAGCTGACGGCGGCACGCGCTTGTGATGCCACATGATGAAGTATTGGTGGCCGGTGGTGTCATGCTGCTGCCGGTCGCATCGCAGTTTTCCACGCGATGGGAGCGGCGGCGCGCGCTCTCGTCGCTACGTTGCTTTTCAGAAGCAAACAAACAGCGACGGAAAAATTCTCGCATATTCGATTTGCATAATTGCGCATTCCTGCTTTGATAGTTTCGCAATGGACTATCAAATTGTTGGCGGGTTTCAGAGCGCTCCGATTTTCTCCGGTTTGTAGCAGTGGTTTCATGGCCGCCCCTAGTGTGGCATCCAACGCCACTGGGCCATCAGAGCACACGTGAAGCGAGCGGTATTTCCCTATACGTTTGCTGAGTATGCCTACAACAACGGAGACAAATCATGACGAACGTTCGAGTCATTCTTGCGGACGATCATCCTTTCGTTCTGCTTGGCGTTCGGGCCGCGCTGGAAATGCGCGCCGGTGTCGCCATTGTCGGCGAAGCGGCTACGCCCACTTCATTGATCACGCTGTTGGAGAGCACGCCATGCGATGTGCTCGTCACCGACCTGACGATGCCGGAAGCAAGCGATAGAGGCGAGCAGGAGGGGTGAGGTGTACGTCGGCCGCTCCATCATCGAAGCGCTTGCCAGCCTCGAGACGACGCGAGCGAGTTGCCGCCTGTATCGCGATTGTCCCCCAGAAAGGCAGAAGTTATAAGAATGTTCGTGCGTGGCCTATCGATCTGCCGCGAACACCGCGCCGGAGGACCTGAAGCTATGTCGTGACGCCGGCATGGACGACTGCCTCGTCAAGCCGACGCGACTTGCTACGCTACGCGAGTACCTGAGCCGTTGGTTCGGCACTGACAGCGCATGGCAAGCTGCTCCTGCTGAAGCGGTCAACGCACCGCCGGTTTCCGGGCCGGATGCGCATGGCGGCGCAGAGCCATTTGTCCCGGTCGACCTGAGTCACATGACGCAGTTGTGGGGGAGCGAATCGACCGTTAAGGCGTTGCTCGATTCATTCGTTTCATCGGTGCGCGAAGACGTGCAGGCATTGTCACCGCTACTCGAACGCATCGAGGTCGAGCGTCTGCGCGAGTGGCATCATCGCGTGGCAGGCGCGGCGAGCGTGTTGCAATACCCGCCGCTGCTCAACGCGTTGGAAGACTACCGCCGGGATATCACCGTCAAGACGCCGGAACGCTTGCGCAGCGACGGGCTGGCATTGGCGCGCAAGTGCAATGCGATGCTCGATGGAATCGAGGAGCAGGCTGCATTACTTGCGTGACGCTGCTTCGCACCGCACCGCACCGCACCGCACCGCACCGCACCGCACCGCACGGAAGCGAGGCTGTAGCGCCTCGCTTGGGCGATCGCATTGGCGCGCGCTCGTGAGTAAATCCACGCGTCGAATCGAGAGGACGAAAAAAAACGCGGCCGAAGCCGCGTTAAAGATTTGGAGACATCCCTCGATGAAGGAGTCACTTCTCGCAACCGGAAGCATAGTCGGGATGACGCAAAAGATTCAGTACAAATTGCGCAATTAACTGTTTGTAAATATCGAAGAAGGCGTCGCGCAGATCGCCGCGATGTCATTTGACCCCGACGCAAACAGCTACAACGGATTTGCACTAGTATGTGGTGGCTCTGCGCGTGACCGAAATGTCGGTGCGGCGGTGCATCAAAGTCCGGAGAAGACCATGATTGCGCTTCGAAAACTGAATCTTGCTGTGGTGGTGTGGGCATTGGCGTCGGGCGTCGCCTTTGCGGATACGGTGGCGTTGAAGGCCGATCTCGAGCCGTCGAGCGAAGTGCCGCCGCGCGTGAGTCACGGGCACGGCATGTTGAACGCCACGTTCGATACGTCGACCAAGTCCCTGCAATGGACGATCACCTATGAAGGGCTGAGTGGTCCGGCAACCGCCGCGCACTTCCACGGTCCTGCGCCGGTCGGGCAGAACGCCAAGGTCCAGGTGCCGATCGGGAAGGACGCGCTCGCGAGCCCGATCAAAGGATCGGCGGCGCTCACCGAACAGCAGGTGACGGACCTGATGGCGGGACAGTGGTACTTCAACGTCCATACTGAGCAGAATCCGACGGGCGAGATTCGCGGACAGGTTTTGCCGGCGAACTAGGCCAGAGGAAAACGAGGAAGACCTTGCCCGGTGGCGCGGGCGCCTTTTCGGGATTAGAAGCCGCCGTCCACCGGCGCGGCGGCGACTGCACGTACCATGTGGGACACTATCGAAGGAGCGTGTCCTGATGAGCTGGCAAAGTGCACTCGCGTGCTGGTATCTGCGTAAGCAGTTTCGACCGCAAACCCTCAAGCCGAGTATCAATGTCGAGAAGGCGCGTGCGCTGACGGCCAAGCGCGCCTGGTCGCCGCGTGTGCCGGGCGGTTGGCGTCTGCGCGAATCGTACGGGCCGGACAATTGGCCACTGCAGGGTGAGTGGATCGAGCCGGCTGACGGCGTGTCCACTTCCGGGAGCGGCCCGATCGTGCTGTATTGCCACGGTGGTGGCTACTATTTCTGTTCGCCACGTACGCATCGCTCGCTCGTATTCGACCTCGCCACGCGTGCGAACGCACCGATCTTTTCCCTCGACTACCGTCTCGCGCCCGAGCATCGCTTCCCGGCCGCGCTCGACGATGCAACCGCGGCCTACCGTCAGTTGGTCGCGGACGGCACGCCGCCCGAGTCGATTGTGATCGCGGGGGATTCAGCGGGCGGCGGCCTTGCACTCGCTACCGTAGTCGCCTTGCGCGACGCCGGCGATCCGCTACCGGCAGGCTGCCTGCTGTTCTCGCCGTGGACCGATCTGGCCGCTGCCGGCGCCACCATTCGCACCAACGACGGTCTCGATCCGATGTTCAGCGGTCCCGCGATCGCGCGGGCCGCGCAGGTTTATCTCGGCGACACGTCCGCCACGCATCCCTACGCTTCGCCGGTCTATGCCGACCTGAACGGCTTGCCGCCGCTCTTCATCATGGCGGGCAGCACCGAGGTATTGCTAGACGACTCGCAACGCGTTGCCGACAAGGCGCGCGCGGCGGGCGTCGATTGCGAACTTGAGGTGTGGAAGAAGATGCCGCACGTCTGGCCCTTGTTCACGCCGTTCATCCCGGAGGGCGGCCGCGCGCTCGACCGCGCCGCGGCCTTCGTGCGGCGCGTGACGAGTGCAACGAGCGGGCGTGACACGGCCGCTCAGCCAGCCAGGGTGACGTCGATCGCCTGATAGGCGGCTTCGACCGTTTCCTGGCCGTATTGCCGCTCCAGCCGCCGCACGGTGAAGTGGCCGTGCGCGACCTGCTGGAAGTGGTCGATGAATACCGTATTGACCATCGCGCCAAGCACCGCCCCGATCGCCGGAATCGACTTGGCGGCGATCTGCTCGCTCACCTGCACCGAAAAGCGCGCGGCAATCGTGTTGAGTAAGCGTAACAAGGCCGCCGAGCCATGCGCGGTGAAGCCTTTCGTCGCGATTTCGGATGAAGCCTTCGATACCGCCTGTGCCAGCGCACCGCGCATGATGAAGTAGCCGAAGTCGGCGTCGTCGTCGGCTTTCGAGGTGCCGCCCATGCCGAGCACCGTCAGGCATTGCAGTTGCGTGTCGATCGACGACAGATCCTCGCCCTCGCTGCGCGCGATGTCGCAGATCGAGCGAAACATCAGCGTGGTCGTGACCGGCAACTCCACTGGCAGCGCGAACAGACCGAATGCGCCGCCGGCCGCGCCGGTGGTCGCCACGGCGAACTTGTGCAGCAGGTTGCTCGGCTTGTCGGGCACCACGAGGGGCGAGGCGCCAGCCTGCCGCCCCAGCGTGCGCAGCGCGATCGAGAGGCACTTGCGCAATGCCAGTTCCGTCGCATCCGTGACCTTTTCGTTGGCAAAAGCCGGCATGCGCGCGAGCAGCTTCTCGAGCGGCGAGCCGACGATGCTCGCCAGTTTCATCGCCAGCGCGGGGCTCTCCAGTTCGTGTTTCGCGCGTCGCAGCGCGCTCAGGTCGTCGTCCGATAAGGATTGTGCTGCGAGCGAACTCGGCTCCATGTGCCTCCCTGGCGTCATGTATTGTCCATTCTTCAGTCGATTGCCGATGCGGTGAGCCGCACCGGCGCGTTCCAGCTTAGAGCATCACCTCATGGTATGATTCCCAATCGTTTGACGAGTCAACTGTTGCCCCATCAAAAATGGCTGTCCATACCGCGGCCCACCACTCGAGTGGGCAAGTTTTACCGTTCCGTGAGTCGCTGCTGGCGATGCTCGGCGTTTCCTTCGTTTCGATGCTGGTCGCACTAGACCAGACCGTGGTCGGCACCGCGTTGCCCACGATCGTCGCGGAGCTGAAGGGTTTCGAGCTCTACGCGTGGGTCGGCACGTTGTATTTGCTGACATCGGTGATCACCGTGCCGATCTTCGGCCGCCTCGGCGATTACTACGGGCGCAAGCCATTTGTGATCGCATCGATCGTCGTGTTCACGGCGGCTTCGGTGCTCTGCGGCGCTGCCAACAACATGCTGTTCCTCGTGCTCGCGCGCGGCTTGCAGGGCATCGGCGGCGGCATGCTGGTCGGCACAGCCTTCGCGTGCATTCCTGATCTATTTCCCGACTCGGTCGTGCGACTGCGCTGGCAGGTGCTGATGAGTTCGGCGTTCGGGATTGCGAACGCGGTGGGGCCGTCGCTCGGCGGTTTTCTCACGCAGTACTACGGCTGGCGCTCAGTGTTCTATGTGAATCTGCCGGTCGGCTTGCTGTCGCTATTTTTCGTCTGGCGCTTCCTGCCGCATCTGCGGCACATCGAGCACGAAGGCAAGATGCGGCTCGATTGGCCGGGTGCGTTGTTGATCGCGGTGGCGCTCGGCTCGCTGCAGTTGTTCGTCGAGTTGTTGCCGAAGCACGGCGTCACCTTGGGCGCCTTCGCGCTGCTTGCCCTGAGCGTCGCCTCGGCATACGGCTTGTGGCAGTGGGAAAAGCGCTGCCCGACGGCGATTCTGCCGGTGGATATGTTTCGTAATCGCAGTCTGGCCGCGCTCTTCACGCTCGCCGTGCTGGGCGGCTTCACGATGTTCTCGTTGCTGTTCTACGCACCGTTGCTATTTCAGGGCGGCTTCGGGATGTCGCCGAAAGAGGCGGGGCTCGTCATTACGCCGCTCGTCGTATTCATCACGATCGGCAGTATCGCCAACGGACGCATCGTCTCGCGCGTGCGCAATCCGAATCTGATGCTGTACGTTGGCTTCGCGCTGGTGGCGCTGTCGTGCCTCGGCGTGGTCGTCGCGACGCGTGCCATGCCGCAATGGCTGCTGATGTCGTTCATGGTGCTCGGCGGTCTCGGTCTCGGTTTCGTGATGCCGAATCTGACGATCTTCGCGCAGCAGACAGCCGGCCGCGAACACCTCGGTATCGCCACCGCGTTGCTGCAGTCGCTGCGGATGATCGGCGGGATGATCGGCACGGCGCTGACCGGCACGCTGATCAGCCATATGTACGCGAGCGGCGTGCGCAGCGCGCTGGAAAACGATCACGCGTCGCAGTGGTTTGCCGATCTCGGCGACCCGCAAATCCTGATCAATCGCGATGCGCAAACCACGTTGCTCGGAGAGTTGACGCATGCGGGTCACAACGGCGCGATGCTGCTCGAGAGTGCACGCGAGGCGCTCGTTTCAGCAATTCATCTGGGTCTCGCGCTCGCGGCGATCATCGCCGTCGTGTCCGTGTGGCAAAGCCGCCGTGTGCCGCCGGTCAAGCTCCAGCGCAAGCTCGAGCCGGTGATTCACGCGGATTGATTTTTTAGCCTTACCGTTTTACTGACAGATCATGGAAGAACAGGACCGCGTCGCCGTCATGCAACAATTCGGCCGCACTTATCGGGCGTTCATGTCGGCGTTCGAGGCTCACGTGGGCCATCCGTTGCCGCGCTGGCGCATTCTGCTCGCGCTGCACGAACAGGCCGGCGAGTCGTCGCAGAAGCGGCTGGTCGAGCGCTTGCGCGTCGATCCGGGTGCGCTGACGCGGCAGTTGAAAACGCTGGAGGGTTTAGGCTGGATTGCTCGCAGCATGGATACGCGCGACAACCGCGTGACCAATGTGCGTTTGACCGAAGCGGGACGGTTGGCGACCGAAGCCAGCCTGCCGCGCCGTAACGCCTTTTTGCACGACACGATGGCGGCGTTGCCGGACGAAGCGCTGAGCGCGTTGTCGGGGGCGTTGAAGATGCTGGAAGTGCGGATCGGCGAAGTGGCTGCTACGACTGGCGCGGCAGCCGCGTCGGCCGCCCAGGTGTCCGACACGGCGGAGGCTGACCCAGCTCGCTAAGCTTAAGCCCGACTCAAAGCCGCGGCGACTGCCGAAGTACCCGGCACGGATGCCATTCAAACTGCGGCTCACTGGAGACGCGCCCGCCGGCCGAGATCCAGCGAGGATCGAACCTGCCGATTGAGCGGGAAGGCCGCAACAAACGGCGCGCCACCTCGCGGTGAAACGCGCCGGTTCTATCACGATCAGAAGAACGTTTCGATCACTTCCGTGACGCGATACGACGGATCGACCACCAGCACCTGACGCCACTTGTCGAACGTCAGGCACGGATGCGAAATGTCGAACGCGATCATGTCGCCTACCTTCAGATCGGCGCCCGCGGGAATCCGCAGATACGCGTGCTGATCCATCAGGCCAAAAATCTCCCAGCCTTCGCTCGCCGCGATATCGCGTGGCGCTTCGGTGCCCGGACGATAGTGGCGTGACGGCTCCGGCATGCCTGCGTCGAAAGCGGAATCGCGCTTGCCGAGGCCGATGATCGCGCGATCCGGTTCCGGAATCGACTGCACATACGCCCACAGTTGCAGCGCCGGCAGCAAGCCTTCGCCCATTTTCTTCGCGACCGGATTGCGCGCGAAGATGTCCGTCTGCGCCTTGCGGTACACGCCGACGTCATGCGTTAGATAGCAGCCGGGCCGCAGCACGACTTCGACCTTGCCGGTCTCCGAGGCCTTCACGAATTCTTCCGCGACCACGTCGTACCAGGCCGAGCCGGCGCCTGACAGTACGGCCGGCGTGCGGGCAAAACGTCCTTCGTCGACAAGCGCGCGCGTCACAGCGACCGCGCTCTGCAGGAACTCGCGCACTTCGTGTTCTTCTTTCAGAACACCTTCATACAACTCGACGCCCGCCAGCTTCAACACATCCGGATAGCGCGCGATCGCTTCAAGCACCGCGTTGCGCTGCGCTTCGTCGCGCACGCCGGTGCGGCCGCCCGGCACGCCGAGTTCGAGCAATACTTGCAGCGGCTTGCGTACCGACGTAAAAAACTGGCCCAGTTGCTCGACGCCTTCGACCGAATCGACGAGGCAGAAGAACTCGAAATCAGGGTCGCTCAGCAACTCGGCGATCATCATCATGTTGCGGCGGCCGACCAGTTGGTTGGCCATCAGGATCCGCGAAACACCGCCGTGATACGCCGCGCGCACCTGATGCGCGGTGGCGAGCGTGATGCCCCATGCGCCGGTTTCGAGCTGACGGCGAAACAGTTGCGGCGCCATGGTGGTTTTGCCGTGCGGCGCGAGCTTGACGCCGTATTCCGCGACGAACGCTTGCATCCACTTCAGGTTGTGTTCCACACGATCCGCGTACAGCACGGCGGCGGGCAGGCTCACGTCTTCGTTCAGCAGGTTCCACTCGAGGCGCGCGGCATCCATGAGTTGGATGCTGGTGCCCGGAACCATGCCCAAGCCCTTGCTATAAGGATCAATCGTTGCGCCCTGATAGTTTGTAACTTTCATGTCTCCCTGCTCCATCGTCCAGTTAAATCGAATCAAAGTTGACTTTACCATGTTACCGAAAGTACGATGGTTGGAGGAATGTTATTTAGTACCACGGTTTTCCGGAAGCGCTTTGTAAGCGTTCGCGAGACACCCCACAGCCTGCAATGAACCTGACCGCCGAACCGCTGGCCTTCGATATCGTCGCGCGCATCGCCGAATGCGCGCCGGAACTGCGTTCGGCCGAACGGAAGGTAGCGGCGCTGATTCTCGACGATCTGACCGGCGCATCGCGCGCCAGCATTGGCGCACTCGCCCAGCAGGCGGAGGTGAGTGTCGCGACCGTGACGCGCTTTGCCAAGGCGGTCGGTTGCCGCGACGTGCGGGAGTTGAAACTGCGGCTCGCGCAGGCGGCCGCTGTCGGTCAGCGCTTTCTGCAGGCGAGCGGACCCACCGACGCGCCCGAGCCGATCGCCACCCGCGTATTCGACGAACTGCAGACCGCGCTAGCACATAACCACCAACTTCTTCGTCAGGCGCCTTTGGCCGACGCGGCAGCCGCGTTGCGCGCCGCGCGCATGATCTATGTGTTCGGCATGGGCGGCGGCTCGACCGCATTGGCCGACGAGATGCGCTTCAGGCTCGTGCGGCTTGGCCGGCCGGTTGCGACCTATCAGGACGGCTTGTTGCAGCGCATGGTGGCGAGCACCGTGTCGCGCGAGTGCGTCGTGATCGCGCTGTCCACTACGGGGCGCGTGCCCGAGATGGTCGAGAACTGCAAGATCGCGCGCAGCTACGGGGCGACCGTGATCGCTCTGACCGCGCCGGCTTCGCCGTTGGCCAAACTGGCCGATTGGGTGATCCCGATCGTCGCCTTCGAAACCGATTTCATTTACAAACCGTCGTCGTCGCGCTACGCGATGATGATGGCGCTCGATGTGCTCGTCACTGAACTTGCCGTGAGTCAGGGTGACGAGAGCCGCGAATTGCTGCGCCGCATGAAGCACGCGCTCGACGCGCACCGTGGCGGCGGCGATCGACAACCGTTAGGAGACTGATCCATGCATTCGCATCCCGAAGCCGCCGACACGCTGATCGTCGGCGCACAACTGTACGACGGCACGGGCGCGCCACCGGTCGAACGCGACGTCGCGATCCGCGACGGCCGCATCGTCGCGATCGGCAATCTGTCGAACTGGCTTGCCGAAGAGGTGATCGAGGCCAACGGCCGCGCGCTGGCGCCCGGCTTCATCGACGTTCATACGCATGACGACACGCACGTGATCCGTTCGCCGCAAATGCTGCCGAAGATCACGCAGGGCGTGACGACGGTGATCGTCGGCAATTGCGGGATCAGTGCGTCGCCAGTGTCGTTGAAGGGCGATCCGCCTGATCCGATGAATCTGCTTGGCGAGCGCGATGCGTTCCAGTACCCGACTTTCGCTGCGTACGTCGAAGCGGTGAACGCGGCGCGTCCGGCAGTGAATGTCGGCGCGTTGATTGGGCACACGGCGTTGCGCAGCAATCAGATGGACCGGCTCGATCGCGCGGCGACCGCGGCGGAAATCGACGGCATGCGCGCGCAACTCGAAGAGGCGTTGTCGAACGGGGCGTTGGGCTTGAGCTCAGGGCTCGCGTACGGCTCCGCCTTCTCCGCGCCGACCGAAGAAGTGATGGCGCTGGCCGAGCCGCTCGCCGCCGCCGGCGCGCTTTACACGACGCATATGCGCACCGAGTTCGACGCGATTCTCGACGCGATGGACGAAGCGTATCGGGTGGGCCGTCACGCGCATGTGCCGGTGGTGATTTCGCATCTGAAGTGCGCGGGGCCATCGAACTGGGGGCGTAGCGAGGAGGTGCTGAAGTCGCTGGAAGGCGCGCGTCGTTTGCAACCGATCGGTTGCGATTGCTATCCGTATAACCGCAGTTCGTCGACGCTCGACGTGAAGCAGGTGACGGGCGACATCGACATCACGATTACGTGGTCGGAGCCGCATCCCGAGATGGCGGGCAAGCTGATCAGGGAGATTGCTGCCGAGTGGGGCGTCACGCAGCAGGAGGCCGGCAAGCGTTTGCAGCCGGCGGGCGCGGTGTATCACAACATGTCCGAGGACGACGTGCGGCGCATTCTGTCGCATCCCGCGACGATGGTCGGCTCGGATGGATTGCCGAACGATCCGTTGCCGCATCCGCGGTTGTGGGGCGCGTTTCCACGCGTGCTTGGGCACTATGTGCGTGACGCCGGTTTGCTGCCGCTTGAAGAGGCTGTGCGCAAGATGACCAGTTTGTCGGCGCGCCGGTTTGGCTTGGCGCAGCGCGGCGAGGTGCACGTCGGTTATCACGCGGATCTGGTGTTGTTCGACCCGGCCAAAGTGCGCGACGCGGCGACGTTCGAGAAGCCGCAACAGGCGGCCGATGGAATCGACGCGGTGTGGGTGAACGGCGTGTTGGCTTACCGCGATGGTGCGGTGACTGGCGAACGGGCAGGGCACTTTGTGGCGCGTGGTGCGGCGTCGAAGGGTGATGCGCACGGCGCGTTTTGATTTTTGTTTTCTGATTGACCCTCCATGGCAAGCGGTTGTGGCGTTGCTCGCGCCGTGTGCCTGACTTTTTAAGGAGTTGGATGATGAAGCGATATGGCGTTGAGGGTGGCAAGGGTACTGGTGGTCAACATATGCCCTTTGCACGGGCGGTCGAAGCGGATGGCTGGTTGTTCGTTTCCGGGCAGACGCCGATGGAAAATGGCGAGGTGATCAATGGTGGGATCGTTGAGCAATCGCACAAGGCGATTCAGAATGTTTTCGCTATTTTGAAGGAAGCTGGGTATGGGGCGGAGCATGTTGTCCGCTGTGGTGTGTGGCTGGATGATCCGCGTGACTTTGCTTCGTTTAATAAGGTGTTTCGGGAGTATTTTGGGGAGAATCCGCCTGCGCGGGCGTGTGTGGTTTCTTCGATGGTGATTGATTGTCGGGTTGAGGTTGATTGCGTGGCGTATAAGAAGCCTTCGGCTTGATGGTCTTTTTTGTTCGCCGCAGGCGCTGATTTGGGTTTGGTTGCCTGCTCGGCGCTTGTTTGTCTGTGTGCCTGGGGCTTTGGCCTCTCCTTGTTTTGTTAGTGGTCTATTAGCGTTGCCCCTGTGCGGGGCGGCACCTACTTCTCTTTGCCGGCTGCAAAGAGAAGTAGGCAAGAGAAAGCAGCTCAAACCGCTAATGCTAAGTGGGCACCGTGGTTTGCTGCGGGTAGTGGTGCATCTGGAATCCGTGTTCTCGCACATTCCGCGTTAGTGACAAAGGACTCATCAGCTCCCACTTCGCACTACGTGCGTCGCGGACGGGTATGCATGGGAAACCACGGGCTTCGGTTGAGGTCCGTGGGGGTCGTCGGCTTCGCCTCGGCGAGGCGCTCCTGCACTTCCCCGGGAACCCCGCCTCAATGATATGTCGGTGTGCTGAATCACCGTCCCGATCACGATCACAGCCGCGGTTGCCGTTCCAATCGCAATCGCGATGGTGGCGCCATGACGAGCCACGGTTCGGTGGCGAGACGCGAGCGTCAAAACGAAGCGGGAGGTTTTAAGAAGTACTCTTCGGCGCGCGCAGCGTCGCCGGAAGAATGACGCCCTTGTCACTGGCGCATGCCGGTGCACGAACACAGATTCCAGATGCACCACTACCCGCAGCAGACCACGGTGCCCACTTAGCAGTAGCGGTTTGAGCCGCTTTCTTTTGCCTACTTTTCTTTGCGGCATGCAAAGAAAAGTAGGTGCCGCCCCGCACAGGGGCAACGCTAATAGACCACTAACAAAACAAGGAAAGGCCAACGCCCTAAGAACACTGACAACAAGCGCCGCGCAGACACAAAAAAACCAGGCATCCCTATTGCCGCGCTAACCGCAAATTATCCGGCATAGGCAAATTAAAATTCGTCCGGAACGGATTAATATCCAGCCCGCCGCGGCGGGTATACCGCGCATAAACAGCAAGCTTCACCGGCCGGCAGGCCTTAAGCACATCGATAAAAATCCTCTCGACGCACTGCTCATGAAACCCGGTGTGATTCCGATAGGAAATGATGTATCTCAGCAAGCCCGCATGATCGATCTGCGGCCCAACATAATGAATCTGCACACTGCCCCAATCAGGCTGCCCCGTCACGGGACAATTCGACTTTAGCAAGTTGGAAACCAACGTCTCCTCGACAGGCGACTCGTCGAACGCAGCCTTCAGCAACGAAGCGTCAGGGTGATAAACATCGGTATCGAGATCGAGCCGGTCCAGCGACAACCCATCAAACTCTTCCATCTGCAATTTGCCGAACTCATAGGGCGCCGCCAGATGAACAGACACCGTCGCGCCGCATGAAGCGGAAACATCCCGCTTGATCGTGTCGCGTACAACTTCCATCGACTCAAAAGCCGTCTGCGCAAACGACCCCAGATAAAGTTTGAACGACTTCGACTCGACGATATTCGGCGAATCAGCCGGCACAAAGAAAGTCGCCACCGCAATCTGCGGCTTGCCGCGCGCGTTCAGCCAGGAAAGCTCGTAAGCATTCCAGATGTCCGTGCCGAAAAACGGCAACTGCGCGCCAATCCCAATCGCCTCGCGCGCATTTTTCCGGGCAATCGGAAAGAGCAGCGAAGCGTCATATTGTTCGGTGTAAGTGGAAGCCTTACCCAGCGGTGATTGTTCGGGTGTCATGATGCGTTCACGATGCCACTCAGCACGTGCCCCGTCGCCGTCACGACGCGGGCCGATTCGCAGTGGCCAATTTGGTCGTCGAAGAAAAAGTCCGGCTCGAACTCGCGCAAAAACGCGCTCTTGTCGAGGCCGCCGAGGAACATCGCTTCGTCGATTTCGATGTTCCACGCCATCAATGTGCGGATCGCGCGCTCATGCGCCGGGGCCGAGCGCGCCGTCACCAATGCCGTACGAATATGCATCGGTGCGGCTTCGTCCGCGAGTTTCTGCAGGCGGTGCAGCGCTTCGAGCAACGGCTTCAAAGGCCCATCCGCAAGCGGCAAATCCTTGTTGTGAATCTCATGGCCGACGAACGCCCGCAAGCCATCTTTCTGAAAGATGCGCTCGGCTTCGTCGGAAAACAGCACGGCGTCGCCGTCGAAGGCAATCCGGATTTCGTCCGGGTACTTGCTCGCCATTTTCGCCGATTCGGGCAAGACGCGCGCGGCCGGAAATCCGGCAGCCAATGCATCGCGCACGTCGTCCTGATTCGCAGACAAAAACAGCGAGGCGTTCAACGGTTTCAGATAACCAAATGGCGCGCGCCCACGTGTGAACACGCCACGCTCGATCGCCAGCCCATACTCCCTGCACGAATGAAATGCGCGCAATCCACTGATCGGATCGCTGCGCGACAGGATCACCACTTCGACCCGATGGCCACCGGCATTCAAGGCCAGCAGCTTGCGGATCAGCGGGAACGCGACACCCGGTTTGGCGGGCACAGCTAGCCGCTCACGCTGCAATGCTTCATACGCTTGCAGGTTGCCCTTCTCGTACACGCAGTTCTCTTCCTCGAAGTCGAACAGCGCGCGCGACGAGATTGCCACCACCAGTTTGTCGACAAGCGAAAGAGCCATCTGCGCGTTTCAGTCCAATAAGATCAAGCGAGGAACAATCGGTACACGGGATTCTGCGTCTCTTCCCAGCACGGATAGCCAAGCGTCGTGATAAAACGTTCAAACTCGCTGTTCTCGCTTTCCGGCACCTGGATGCCGACCAGAATCGAACTGTAGTCCGCACCCTGGTTGCGATAGTGGAACAGGCTGATATTCCAGTTCGGCGCCATTGACGACAAAAACTTCATCAGCGCGCCCGGCCGCTCCGGAAACTCGAAGCGGAACAGACGTTCGTCGTGGGCCAGCGGCGAACGGCCGCCGACCATATAACGGATGTGCTGCTTCGACAGTTCATCGAAAGTCAGATCGACAGTGGCGAAGCCGTGTGCTTCAAATGCGCCCGCGATCTGCGCCGATTCGCTGCGATTGCGGATCTGCACGCCGACAAAGATATGGGCTGAATTCGCGTCCGCAATGCGGTAGTTGAACTCGGTGACGCTGCGCGTGCCCACCAGTTCGCAGAAGCGGCGGAAACTGCCGCGCTCCTCCGGGATCGTCACGGCGAACACCGCTTCACGTGCTTCACCCACCTCAGCACGCTCCGCCACGAAACGCATGCGGTCGAAGTTCATGTTCGCGCCGGACGTGATTGCAATCAACGTCTGGTCCTCGATGCCTTCTCGCTCGGCATACTGTTTGGCACCGGCCACGGCCAGTGCGCCGGCCGGTTCCAGCACGCTGCGGGTGTCCTGGAACACGTCCTTGATCGCGGCGCACAGCGCATCGGTGTTCACGAGCAGCACGTCGTCGAGATATTCGCGGCACAGGCGGAAGGTTTCCTCGCCTACCAGTTTCACTGCCGTACCGTCCGAGAACAGACCCACTTCATTCAACGTCACCCGTTCGCCGGCTTTCAAGGAAGCGGCCATCGCGCACGAGTCGTCAGTCTGTACGCCGATCACCTTGATCTCCGGGCGCACCGATTTCACGTACGCAGCTACGCCCGCGGCGAGTCCACCACCGCCGATCGGCACGAAGATCGCGTGAATCGGGCCCTGATGCTGGCTCAGAATCTCCATCGCGACCGTGCCCTGGCCGGCGATCACGTACGGATCGTCGAACGGGTGGACGAACGTCAGGCCGCGTTCTTCCTGCAGTTTCACGGCATGTCCGTAGGCGTCGCTGTACGACTCGCCGAACTGCACGACTTCGACGGTCGCTCCGCCATGCGCGCGTACCGCATCGACCTTCACCTGCGGGGTCGTCACGGGCACCACGATGATCGCCTTCACGCCCATCCTGGCCGCCGACAACGCCACACCCTGCGCGTGATTGCCCGCTGACGCAGTAATCACACCCCGCTCCAGCGCGTCCGCCGGAATATGCGCCATCTTGTTGTACGCGCCGCGCACCTTGAACGAGAACACCGGCTGGTTGTCCTCACGCTTCAGATAAACCGGGTTACGCAGCCGTGCCGACAGATTCGGCGCGCGTTCGAGTTCGGTCTCGCGGGCCACGTCGTAGACGCGCGCGGTCAGGGTTTTTTTCAGGTAGTCGTGGGAAGCCATGCGGGTGGCGCGGTGCGCTTTGCGAGACGGGAAAGGGTCAATGATAGCGCCAACGGTGTGCACGCTGGCCCTCTGTGAACCTTGGCCGTATCCCGGCGCGCCGCCGGCAAAGTCCAACCCGACCGTCCGGTCGGAGAATCGTTCGTATGCGCTCACGGGCGCCGTTCAGCACAAAAACGCCAAAAGTCCTGCCACAACCCTGATTTCAGGCGTCAACGCGTGGCGGGATCATGGGGTAGAATTCCATTTTGGAATAAGGATCGGAAGATGCACTGGCAGCCTCGGATCGCCCACTTGATGCCCGTCCCGCGTGAGTCTTGCCCCGCGGCGGAGCGTCACGTCCGCCACGCGCGATCGTGTAGCTGTCTCTGAGCGCCGTGAAGCGACTGATGTGGGTAGGCCGTCGGTTGCGCTTCGCTCCCCTAGAAGATTTCCAGCATTGCGCCCCACGCGCACCGTCCGCCGACGCCTCACAGAGATGAGCGCGCCCGGTTGACCCACCGAGTCGTCCAAACATGAACGCACCTCAAGTTTTCGATCCGCACGGGGCCGCCACTGCGGTGGCCGCCGATCCCGAAGCGCGTCTGCGCGAAATTCCCTATAACTACACGTCGTTTTCCGACCGCGAAATCGTTATCCGTCTGCTCGGCGACGAAGCCTGGGCGGCCCTGGCCGAACTGCGCGCGGAACGCCGCACCGGCCGCTCGGCACGGATGCTGTACGAAGTGCTCGGCGACATCTGGGTCGTACGCCGCAATCCTTACCTGCAAGACGACCTGCTCGACAATCCGAAGCGCCGCGCGCTGCTGATCGAGGCGCTCCATCACCGTCTGAGCGAGATCGAGAAGCGCCGTCGCGCCGATCTGGTCCAGCACGGCGACGAAGCGGGCATTGATCGGGCCGCTCGCGTTGAAACGCTGGTGGCGGCTGCACGCCGTGCCGTCGACGATTTCGAGAGCGAATTCCAGAAGACCTTCGATCTGCGCCGTCGCACGACCAAGGTGCTGGGCAAGGTCACGGAAAAAGACAACATCAAGTTCGACGGCTTGTCCCGCGTCTCGCACGTGACGGACGCGACCGACTGGCGCGTCGAGTACCCGTTCGTCGTGCTGACGCCGGATACCGAAGCCGAGATCGCCGGCATGATCAAGGCGTGTTTCGAGCTCGGTCTGACCGTGATTCCGCGCGGAGGCGGCACGGGCTACACAGGCGGCGCGGTGCCGCTCACGCCGTTCTCGGCCGTCATCAACACCGAAAAGCTCGAACAACTTGGCGCGGTCGAGATGACCGAACTGCCGGGCGTCGAGCGCAAGGTGGCGACGATTTTCTCCGGCGCGGGCGTGGTCACACGCCGCGTGACCGAAGCGGCCGAGCAGGCCGGCTTCGTGTTCGCCGTCGATCCGACTTCGCTGGATGCATCCTGCGTCGGCGGCAACGTCGCGATGAACGCGGGCGGCAAGAAAGCGGTGCTGTGGGGCACGGCGCTCGACAACCTCGCCTGGTGGCGCATGGTCGACCCGGAAGGGAACTGGCTCGAAGTCACGCGTCTGGACCACAACCTCGGCAAGATTCACGATATCGAAGTCGCGCGTTTCGAGCTGAAGTGGTTCGACGGCAACCACGCGCCGGGCGAAAAACTGCTGCGTACGGAAGCGCTCAACATCAAGGGCCGCGTATTCCGTAAGGAAGGTCTCGGCAAGGACGTGACCGACAAATTCCTGGCCGGTCTGCCGGGCGTGCAGAAGGAAGGCTGCGACGGCCTGATCACGTCGGCGCGCTGGGTGCTGCACAAGATGCCGGCGCATACGCGCACGGTCTGCCTCGAGTTCTTCGGTCAGGCCCGTGAAGCGATTCCGAGCATCGTCGAGATCAAAGACTATCTGTTCGAAACGTCGAAGCAGGGCGGCGCGATTCTCGCCGGCCTCGAGCATCTGGACGAGCGCTATCTGCGCGCGGTCGGTTATGCGACCAAGAGCAAGCGCAACGCGTTTCCGAAGATGGTGCTGATCGGCGACATCGTCGGCGACGATGCGGACGCGGTGGCGCAAGCGACCTCGGAAGTCGTGCGCATGGCCAACGGCAAGAGCGGCGAAGGTTTCGTCGCCGTCAACGCCGAAGCACGCAAGCGTTTCTGGCTCGACCGCAGCCGTACCGCCGCGATTGCCAAGCACACCAACGCGTTCAAGATCAACGAAGACGTGGTGATCCCGCTCAACCGGATGGGCGAGTACACCGACGGCATCGAACGCATCAATATCGAGCTGTCGATCAAAAACAAGCTGCAACTGGTCGACGCGCTCGAAGCGTTCTTCAAAGGCGGCAAGCTGCCGCTCGGCAAGAGCGACGACGCCAACGAGATCCCGAGCGCGGAGTTGCTCGAAGATCGCGTGCAGCAGGCGCTCGATATGCTGAAGAAGGTGCGCACGCGCTGGGAATTCCTGCGCGACAAGCTCGATCTGTCCTTGCGCGAGGCGCAGCACTATCTGGTCGGCCTCGGCTACGAAGGGCTGGCGGAGAAGTTTGCCGATCGCGCCGACGCGCAGCCGGATGCGACCGTGTTCCATATCACGCAAGACCGTACGGTGCGCGTGTCGTGGAAGGCGGAGATCCGGGCCGAGTTGCGTCAGATCTTCAACGGCGGCGAATTCAAGCCAATCCTCGAAGAAGCCCAGGCGATCCACAAGCAGGTCCTGCGTGGCCGCGTGTTCGTCGCGCTGCACATGCACGCGGGCGACGGCAACGTCCATACGAACCTGCCGGTCAACTCCGACAACTACGAGATGCTGCAGGACGCCCACACGGCCGTCGCGCGCATCATGAAGCTGGCGCGTTCGCTCGACGGCGTGATCTCCGGCGAGCACGGCATCGGCATTACCAAGCTCGAATTCCTGACCGACGAAGAGATCGGCGAATTCCGTGCGTATAAGCAGCGCGTCGATCCGCATGGCCGCTTCAACGCAGGCAAGCTGCTCGAAGGCGCCGATTTGCGCAACGCCTACACGCCGAGCTTCGGCCTGATGGGTTATGAATCGCTGATCATGCAGCAGTCCGATATCGGTGCGATTTCCGAGTCGATCAAGGACTGTTTGCGTTGCGGCAAGTGCAAGCCGGTGTGCGCGACTCACGTGCCGCGCGCGAACCTGCTGTACAGCCCGCGCAACAAGATTCTCGCCACCTCCTTGCTGGTCGAGGCGTTCCTGTACGAAGAGCAGACCCGCCGCGGCGTGTCGATCAAGCACTGGGACGAGTTCAACGACGTCGCCGATCACTGCACCGTCTGTCACAAATGCGTGACGCCGTGCCCGGTGAAGATCGACTTCGGCGACGTGACGATGAACATGCGCAACCTGCTGCGCAAGATGGGCAAGAAGAAGTTCAATCCGGGCAACGCGGCCGGCATGTTCTTCCTGAACGCCACCAACCCGCAGACCATCAACCTCGCGCGCACCGCGATGATGGGCATCGGCTACAAGGCGCAGCGTCTCGGCAACGACGTGCTGAAGAAGTTCGCGAAGAAGCAGACGGCGCACCCGCCGGCAACGGTCGGCAAGCCGCCGGTCACGCAGCAGGTGATCCACTTCATGAACAAGAAGATGCCGGGCAATCTGCCGAAGAAAACAGCGCGTGCCTTGCTCGATATCGAGGACAACAAGATCGTCCCGATCATCCGCAATCCGAAGACGACCACCGCCGACACTGAAGCGGTGTTCTACTTCCCGGGCTGCGGCTCCGAGCGGCTGTTCTCGCAAGTCGGTCTGGCCACGCAAGCCATGCTGTGGGAAGCGGGCGTGCAAACGGTACTGCCGCCGGGCTACCTGTGCTGCGGCTACCCGCAGCGCGGCTCGGGCCAGTTCGACAAGGCCGAGCAGATCGTCACGGATAACCGTGTGCTGTTCCACCGCGTCGCGAATACGCTGAACTATCTCGACATCAAGACGGTGGTGGTGTCGTGCGGTACGTGCTACGACCAGCTCGCCGGCTACGAATTCGAGAAGATCTTCCCGGGCTGCCGGATCATCGACATCCACGAGTTCCTGCTCGAGAAGGGGATCAAGCTCGAAGGCGTGAACGGCGTGCGCTACATGTATCACGACCCGTGCCACTCCCCGATCAAGACGATGGACCCGGTCAAGCTCGTCAATCAGCTGATGGGGTCGGAGAACGACGGCTACAAGATCGAGAAGAACGATCGCTGCTGTGGCGAATCCGGCACACTCGCGGTGACGCGCCCGGACATTTCGACGCAAGTCCGTTTCCGCAAGGAAGAGGAAATGCGCAAGGGCGCAGCGAAGCTCCGTGGTATTCCTCTCGTAGCTGAGGCGGGGGCGAATGGGATCAACGCGGCCAATGCGTCGACCGGCGCGGCGGGTGCGCCGAACGGCTCCGTGCTCAAGGCGGGCGACGGGCCGCAACCGAACGGCGCCACGGAGGTGAAGATCCTGACGAGCTGCCCATCCTGCCTGCAAGGCCTGTCGCGCTACAACGAGGACGCGGGCACCGAGGCGGACTACATCGTCGTCGAGATGGCACGTCACGTGCTGGGTGAAGACTGGATGGCGGACTACGTCCAGCGGGCGAACAATGGCGGAATCGAGCGCGTGCTGGTTTAATGGCACGACTGACGATTTTTGCCTGAGGACGACGATGGACTGCGTTTTTTGCCGTGAAGATGGCGGCGATGTGCTGTGGCAGGACGACACCCTGCGTGTCGTCCTCGCCGACGAACACGACTACCCGGGCTTTTGCCGGGTGATCTGGAACAAGCATGTCGCAGAGTTTTCCGATCTCGCCGAGACCGACCGTGATCGCGTGATGCGGGCCGTGTATGCGGTCGAGCGTGCGATCCGGCGCATTCTCCAGCCGGTGAAGGTCAACCTGGCGAGCCTCGGCAACCAGGTGCCACACGTGCATTGGCACGTGATACCGCGTTTTTCGAACGACGCTCATTTCCCGCTGCCGATCTGGGCGCCGCGCCAACGCACGGTGTCCGAAGCTATGCTGTCGTCGCGCCGCGCGCAAGCTACCCTGCTGCGTGAAGCGGTGCGGCAAGAAATCGAACGGGCATTTGGCTGAGCGCCGCCGAACCAGCCGCTTCGCGCCAGCGCCCCGACGGGCCAATCCCCCAAGGGACCTCGGAGCGGAAAACTTGGGGCTGCTCTGCTTTTTGTTATGAGGTCATCATGAGTGGATTGACTCCCGATACCCCGGTGCCGACCGGCGTGGTCGTGCATTCCAAATCGCGCGTGCTCGAATTGCAGTACGCAAACGGCGAAACGTATCGCCTGCCGTTCGAATTGCTGCGCGTGTATTCGCCGTCGGCGGAAGTGATGGGCCACGGGCCCGGCCAGGAAACTTTGCAAACCGGTAAACGCGACGTCACGATCACGATGATCGAAGGCGTCGGCAACTATGCGGTGCAGCCGACTTTCTCCGACGGACACGCCACCGGCATCTATTCCTGGGACCTGCTGTACGACATGGCCGTCCGTCAGGATGAACTCTGGCGCGACTATCTCGCCAAACTGGCAGCGGCCGGCGTCGACCGCGATGCCCCAATGGCGCCAGCCGGTGCTGCGCACGGGCACTGTCACTGATACGATTCGCCCTGGTCGCCGCGCTGATGCGGCGCAACATTTCAGAATACGCGAAAGGACGAGCGCGATGAGCAAAACCCACTTCGGCTTTCAATCGGTCGACGAACAGGAAAAAGCGCAGAAGGTGGCGGGCGTGTTCCACTCGGTCGCCTCCAACTACGACTTGATGAACGACCTGATGTCGGGCGGGTTGCACCGGGCGTGGAAGATGTTCACGATCGCCCAGGCCAACGTCCGGCCGGGCTTCAAGGTGCTCGATATCGCGGGCGGCACGGGCGATCTGTCGAAGGCGTTCGCCAAACAGGCGGGCGACACCGGCGAAGTCTGGCACACCGACATCAACGAATCGATGCTGCGCGTGGGCCGTGACCGCCTGCTGGACAAGGGCGTGATCACCCCGGCGCTGCTCTGCGACGCCGAAAAGATCCCTTTTCCGGACAATTACTTCGACGTGGTGACCGTGGCCTTCGGCTTGCGCAACATGACGCACAAGGATGTGGCGCTCGCGGAGATGCGGCGGGTGTTGAAGCCGGCAGGCCGTCTGCTGGTGCTGGAGTTCTCGAAGGTGTGGGATCCGCTAAAAAAGGTCTACGACGTCTATTCTTTTAAGGTGTTGCCGTGGCTCGGCGACCGCTTTGCGAAAGACGCCGAGAGCTACCGCTACCTCGCGGAATCGATCCGGATGCATCCGGATCAGGAAACTTTAAAAACAATGATGGAACAAGCGGGCCTGGACGGCGTCAAATATTACAATTTGTCAGCTGGCGTGGTAGCTTTACATGTGGGGACCAAATACTAGGGTCCCTAACCCATCGATTTTTAAAGGAAAGTACGAAAATGTCCGATTCAGGTGTGTCATCTCCTCGTAAGGTTTCGAGGTCGTTGGTGAGAAGAATCGGACTGATCGCGGTGGTCGGTCTGATCATGGCCGGCTCTCTCGCCTCGCTCGATGCGGAAGCCCGCCGCATGGGCGGCGGCCGTAGCATCGGCCGTCAGTCGAACACGGTTCAGCAACAGTCGACCCCGTCGCAACCTTCCCAAAGCAATCAGGCCATGCAGCAGCGCGCGCAGCCGGCACCGGCGCCCGCGCCGACTCCGGCCGCAGCGCCTAACCGCTCGCGCTGGCTTGGCCCGATCGCCGGTCTTGCCGCTGGTCTTGGTATCGCGGCCCTGTTGTCGCACTTCGGTCTGGGCGGCGCGTTCGCCGGCGCCATGGCCAACATCATCGTGATCGCGGTGATTGCGATGATCGGCATCTGGTTGATCCGCCGCTTCATGGGGCGCAAGCGCGATACGTCGCAACCGGCGTACGCGGGCGGCGCACCGTCTCTGAATGCGGGCGGCACCGGCTATACGCAGGAGCCGCGTTACAACGCTCCGCCCACCGGCGCGTACCTCGAACCGCAAGGCAACCCGCTGACCACGCCGTCGATCAACGCTGCCCCGGCAGTGCCGGCCGGCTTCGATTCGGAAGCGTTCCTGCGCAACGCGAAGGTGTACTTCGTACGCCTGCAAGCCGCATGGGACGTCGGCAACACGGAAGACATCCGCGAATTCACCACGCCGGAAATGTTCGCGGAAGTGAAGGTCGATCTGACCTCGCGCGGTGCCGAGTCCAATCAGACCGACGTGGTGCAACTGAACGCGGAGCTGCTGGGTGTTGAAGAACGTGCAACCGAATACTTCGCCAGCGTGCGCTTCTCCGGTTTGATCCGCGAATCGGCGGGTGCGGCGGCAGAGCCGTTCGTCGAGGTCTGGAACCTGACGAAGGCGAACCGCCCTGGCGAAGGCTGGCTGCTGGCCGGCATTCAGCAGGTGGCACAGCACTGAGCCAGCAGCAGGGCAGGCCCGGGACAGCCCTGCTTGCCCTGATTTTGCACAAAGCATTGGCCGTTCGGCATAGCAAGCCGCGAAGCGAACGGACGTTACAATAGGAACCCGCGCGGGCACCTCGCCCGCGCGGGTTTTTTCTTGCCACTTTCAATGACCCTCGCCGCCAAGCCCTTCGCTGCTGCTGTCAATCATCTGCTCGCCCGCGAATCGTGGGCTCGTGAGCGCCTCGCCCCTTACGCGGGCAAGACCGCCAGACTGTCCTGTCCGCCAGTCGTGCTGATGCTGCTGGTGCAACCCGACGGCTACCTTGGCGCGGTCGACGAAGCCGATGCGCAACAGTTCGATGTGACCATCTCGGTACCGTCCGATGCGCTGCCTGCCTTCATGCAAGGCGGCCAGGCCGCCGTGATGAAGCACGTGAAGATCGAAGGCGACGCCGAGTTTGCGACCGTGATCGCCAAGCTCGCCGAGCATCTGCGCTGGGAGCCGGAAGAGGATCTGGCAAAGCTGATCGGCGACGGTCCGGCGTGGCGGGTGGCATCGGTCGTGCGTACGGTCGGCGAACATGCGCGGCGCACCGGGCGCAATCTGCTCGACACTGCCGCCGAGTATCTGCTCGACGAAAACCCGCAACTGGTGCGGCGTGCCGCGCTGGAAGACTTCAACGTCGAACTGGCCCGCGCCCGCGATGCTTTGGCGCGCGTGGAAAAGCGCATCGAGCGTCTTGAACAGAGGGTCGAAGCCCGCGGCGCAGATGCGCCGGGCGGCGCCGCCACGTTGCGCGGCACGCGCTAGTCATCGGGCACAACTATGCGTTTTCTGCGTTTCCTCAAGATTTTCTTTACGGTCATCCGCTTCGGTCTCGATGAGATGATGCTCAGCCGCGTCAACGACCGGCGTGTGCGTCTGCTGCTGCGTATCACTACCATCGGCCGCAAGTTCGACGCGCCGCCGGGTGTGCGTTTGCGGCTCGCGCTCGAAAGCCTCGGGCCGATCTTCGTCAAGTTCGGCCAGGTGCTGTCCACGCGGCGCGATCTGCTGCCGGTCGATATCGCCAATGAGCTGGCCAAGCTGCAGGATCAAGTGCCGCCGTTCGATTCGGCGGTGGCGATCGGGCTGGTCGAGAAGTCGCTCGGCGCACCGGTCGACGTGCTGTTCGACGATTTCGAGCGGGTGCCGGTGGCGAGCGCGTCGATCGCGCAGGTTCACTTTGCCAAGGTGAAAGCAGGGCAGCACGCGGGCAAGTCGGTCGCCGTGAAGGTGCTGCGACCGAACATGTTGCCGGTGATCGATTCCGACCTGGCCTTGCTGCGCGACATCGCCGTCTGGGCCGAGCGTTTATGGGCCGACGGCAAGCGCCTGAAGCCGCGCGAGGTGGTCGCCGAATTCGACAAGTATCTGCACGACGAACTCGATCTGATGCGGGAGGCGGCGAACGGCAGTCAACTGCGCCGCAACTTCGCCGGGCTCGATCTGCTGCTGGTGCCGGAGATGTACTGGGAGTTCTGCACGCCCACCGTGCTGGTGATGGAGCGCATGGTCGGTGTGCCGATCAGCCAGGTGGAGACGCTGCGCGCGGCCGGCGTCGATATTCCGAAACTGGCGCGCGAAGGCGTCGAGATTTTCTTCACCCAGGTGTTCCGCGATGGTTTTTTCCACGCCGACATGCACCCGGGCAACATTCAGGTGAGCCTCGATCCGGCGCACTTCGGCCGCTATATCGCGCTCGACTTCGGCATCATCGGCGCACTGTCGGACTTCGATAAGAACTACCTCGCGCAGAACTTCCTCGCTTTCTTCAAGCGTGACTACCACCGTGTCGCCACGCTGCATCTGGAGTCCGGCTGGGTACCGCCTACGACTCGGGTCGAGGAACTGGAAAGCGCGATCCGCGCAGTTTGCGAGCCCTATTTCGACCGCGCGTTGAAGGATATTTCGCTCGGCCAGGTGCTGATGCGCCTGTTCTCGACTTCGCGCCGCTTCAACGTGGAAATCCAGCCGCAACTGGTGCTGCTGCAAAAAACCATGCTGAACGTGGAAGGGCTCGGCCGTTCGCTCGATCCTGAGCTGGACTTGTGGAAGACCGCCAAGCCCTATCTCGAACGCTGGATGAACGAGCAGATCGGTCTACGCGGCTGGTACGAGCGGCTGAAGATCGAAGCCCCGCAGTGGAGCAAGACACTGCCGCAGTTGCCGCGCCTGATTCATCACGTGCTGGCTCAGCGTCACGACCACACGCGCGGCGTGAACGACGACATGATTCGCCAGATTCTGCTCGAGCAGAAGCGTACCAACCGGCTGCTGCAAGGCTTGCTGCTATTCGGCGTGGCGGTGGGTGTCGGCGCGGTGCTGGCACGGGCGTTTCTGGCGTTCGCCTACGGCGGGTGATCCCGAACCTGATTCCTACGAGGCATCTCATGAGCGACCCGAACCCGCCTTCCGCACCCGACTTCGCGACCCGCGATCCCAACTCGCCCGAGTTCTGGGACGAACGCTTCGAACGCCATTTCACGCCGTGGGATCAGGCGGGCGTGCCGTCGGCGTTCCAGTCATTCGCTGGCCGGCACAGCGGCGCCGCCGTACTGATTCCCGGCTGCGGCAGTGCCTACGAGGCGCTCTGGCTGGCGCAGCAAGGCAATCCAGTCCGGGCGATCGATTTCTCGCCGGCTGCCGTGGCGGCAGCGCACAAGCAATTGGGTGCGCAGCATGAGCAACTGGTCGAACAGGCTGACTTCTTCACGTACGAACCGCCGTTCACGCCGACATGGATCTACGAGCGCGCGTTCTTTTGTGCGTTGCCGGCGGAGCGCCGTGCAGACTACGCGCAACGGATGGCCGAGTTGTTGCCGGCCGGTGCGTTGCTGGCGGGTTTCTTTTTCATCGGCGCGACGCCGAAGGGGCCGCCGTTCGGCATCGAGCGCGCTGAACTCGACGCGTTGCTCATGCCGCACTTCGATCTGATCGAAGATGAAGCCGTGAACGACTCGATTCCCGTCTTTGCTGGCCATGAGCGCTGGATGACCTGGCGCCGTCGTGCCTGAGCGCGTCGCCGCCGCGTTTGACGGCGGCTCGGGCCGCACTTGATTCGATAGCGGCCGCCCCCATTTACGTGAACGGCGGCTGCGCCTGGCGTTTGTCCCCGAAAATCGCGGGTGACTAGCCATATGCGGCTATAATTCAAGGCTTTGCAAGCGTTTACAAGATTTCAGTAGGGAAAAGTTCATGCCGATCTACGCTTATCGTTGCGAGTCATGCGGCTTCGGGAAGGACGTGCTTCAGAAGATGAGCGACCCCCAGTTGACGCAGTGTCCCGAGTGCGGGAAAGACACCTTTCGCAAGCAGGTGACAGCAGCCGGTTTCCAGTTGAAGGGCTCCGGCTGGTATGTGACCGATTTCCGCGGCGGTAACGGCGGCGCGAGCGCGCCGGCCAAGCCCGACGCGAACGGCGGCTCGAATGCGAATTCGGGCGAAAACGCTGCAGCCGGGAACGGCGGCGCGGCGAATTCCGACACGGCTCCGGCCAACGGCACGGCCGCCGCCGCAACGCCTGCCGCAGCCGCCACGCCTGCTGCCGCACCCGCCGCTTCGGCCAGTTCGAGCGGTTCCGGCAGCGCCTAGTAGCATGGCCGCCCTTATGGGCGGCGCACACGCCGCGCGTCGGGTATCGGCTCGCGCGGCTTTCTGGCGGTACACATGACGACGAAAAAAACGACGCTCAAATCGGTGTTCCTGACTGGCCTGCTGGTGCTGGTGCCTCTGGCTATCACACTGTGGGTGCTCGGCCTGATCATCGGCACGATGGACCAGACGCTATTGTTGCTGCCGACCTCATGGCAGCCGGAGCGCGCGCTCGGCTTCCGTTTGCCGGGTCTCGGCGCGGTGCTGACGCTGGCGTTCATCTTTGTCGTCGGGCTGTTGACGCAAAACTTCATCGGGCAGAAGCTCGTGAAGTGGTGGGAAGTCGTGGTCGCTCACATTCCGGTGGTCGGCCCGCTCTACACCAGCGTCAAACAGGTGTCGGACACCTTGTTGTCGAGCAGCGGCAATGCGTTTCGCAAGGCGCTCCTGATCGAGTACCCGCGCCGCGGTTCCTATACGATTGCGTTTCTGACCGGCATTCCGGGCGGCGACGTGGTCAATCACCTGAAAGAAGATTACGTCAGCGTGTATGTGCCGACTACGCCGAACCCAACGTCCGGCTTCTTCCTGATGGTGCCCAAGAGCGAAGTGATCGAACTCGACATGACGGTCGACGCTGCGCTCAAGTACATCGTCTCGATGGGCGTCGTGGCGCCGTCCGCGCCGCCGGCGCCGGTGCGCCGCACGACAGTCGAGCCTCCGCTGTAATGCCGGCGCGCAGCGTTTATCGCCGCGCGCCGTCCAACCAATGCAAAACGAAAGACAAACATCATGTCGATGAGATCTGAATACTGCGGTCTGGTGACCGAAGAACTGCTGGGCCAACCCGTCTCGCTGTGCGGTTGGGTAAGCCGCCGCCGTGACCATGGCGGCGTCATCTTCATCGACCTGCGTGACCGCGAAGGCCTCGTTCAGGTCGTCTGCGATCCGGATCGCGCGGAAATGTTCAAGACTGCCGAAGGCGTCCGGAACGAGTTCTGCCTGCAGATCAAGGGCGTGGTTCGCGCCCGCCCGGAAGGCACCACGAACGCCTCGCTGAAGAGCGGCAAGATCGAAGTGCTGTGCCACGAGCTGATCGTGCTGAACCCGTCGATCACGCCGCCGTTCCAGCTCGACGACGACAACCTGTCGGAAACCACGCGCCTCACGCACCGTGTGCTCGACCTGCGCCGTCCGCAGATGCAGCACAACCTGCGTCTGCGTTACCGCGTCGCGATCGAAGTGCGCAAGTATCTGGACTCGCTGGGCTTCATCGACATCGAAACGCCGATGCTCACCAAGAGCACGCCGGAAGGCGCGCGCGATTACCTCGTGCCGTCGCGTACCAACCCGGGTCAGTTCTTCGCATTGCCGCAATCGCCGCAGTTGTTCAAGCAACTGCTGATGGTCGCTAACTTCGATCGCTACTACCAGATCGTCAAGTGCTTCCGCGACGAGGACCTGCGCGCTGACCGTCAGCCGGAATTCACGCAGATCGACTGTGAAACCTCGTTCCTGTCGGAACAGGAAATCCGCGATCTGTTCGAAGCGATGATCCGTCACGTGTTCAAGGAAACGATCGGCGTCGAACTGGCCGAGAAATTCCCGGTCATGGAGTATTCGGAAGCGATGCGCCGTTTCGGTTCGGACAAGCCGGATCTGCGCGTGAAGCTCGAATTCACCGACCTGACGGACGCGGTTAAAGACGTCGACTTCAAGGTGTTCAGCACGCCGGCCAACACGAAAGACGGTCGCGTCGCGGCGATCCGCGTGCCGAAGGGCGGCGAGCTCTCGCGTGGCGACATCGACAGCTACACGGAATTCGTGCGCATCTACGGCGCGAAGGGCCTCGCGTGGATCAAGGTCAACGAAGTGGCGAAGGGCCGTGACGGTCTGCAAAGCCCGATCGTCAAGAACCTGCACGACGAAGCGGTCAAGGCGATTATCGAGCGCACTGGCGCGCAAGACGGCGACATCATTTTCTTCGCGGCGGATCGCTCGAAGGTGGTGAACGACAGCCTGGGCGCGCTGCGTCTGAAGATCGGTCATTCGGAATTCGGTAAAGCCAACGGCCTGGTCGAATCCGGCTGGAAGCCGCTGTGGGTGATCGACTTCCCGATGTTCGAGTACGACGAGGAAGACAACCGCTACGTCGCCGCGCATCACCCGTTCACGAGCCCGAAGGACGAGCACCTCGAGTATCTGGAAACGGATCCGGCGCGCTGCCTCGCCAAGGCCTACGACATGGTGCTGAACGGCTGGGAAATCGGCGGCGGTTCGGTGCGTATCCACCGTGAAGAAGTGCAGAGCCAGGTGTTCCGCGCGCTGAAGATTGGCGCGGAAGAAGCGCAAGCCAAGTTCGGCTTCCTGCTCGACGCGCTGCAATACGGCGCGCCGCCGCACGGCGGTATCGCATTCGGTCTGGACCGCATCATCACGATGATGGCCGGCGCCGATTCGATTCGCGACGTGATCGCGTTCCCGAAGACACAACGCGCGCAGTGTCTGCTCACGCAGGCGCCGAGCGAAGTGGACGAGCGCCAGTTGCGCGAGTTGCACATCCGTCTGCGTCAGCCGGAACCGAAGGTCTAAGCTGGATCAAACTAGAGCTGTCTGAAAACGACAGCGTGAGGTGACGAAAAAGCGAAACGAAAAAGGCGCGTGATGCGCCTTTTTCGTTTTTTGCGTTACAGTCGCAGCAACCGGTCTCGACCGCTTATTGGACCACTCGCCGACATGTACCGCGCAAGCGTTGCGCCCAGTCTTTACGCCATGCCGAAACCGCCGAAGATCCCGCAATCCGTACTCGTCGTCATCCATACGCCCGCGCTCGACGTGCTGTTGATCCGGCGTGCCGATCATGCAGATTTCTGGCAATCGGTGACCGGCTCGAAAGACCAGATCGATGAACCCTTCGTCGAGACGGCGACGCGCGAAGTGGCGGAGGAAACCGGCATCGTGATCGGCAGTACGCTCGTGCCGCACAGTGCGTTGTTCGACTGGCAGTACTCGATCGACTATGAGATCTACCCTCAGTTCCGGCATCGCTATGCCGAGGGCGTGATCCACAACACCGAGCACTGGTTCAGTCTGGAAGTGCCCGAGCAGCTCGAAGTGACGCTCGCGCCACGCGAGCACACCGCGTTCCTGTGGCTGCCCTATGAAGAGGCGGCCTCGCGCTGCTTTTCGTCGTCGAATGCCGACGCGATCCTGCAATTGCCGAAACGGCTCGCTGGGCGCCTGAATGGCCAGCCCGAGGAGCGTGCCCGGTGAGCGTCGGCGGCGCGCGCCGTTTCGCGCGACTCCGGCAAGCGCTGCTCGGCCGCCGCTACTGGCAGCGCTACCGCTTCACCAGCGGCAACGAGGTCAAGCTGCTGCGTTCCGGCGAAGAGTACTTCGCCACGCTGATCGAGCGCATCGACGCGGCGCAAAGCGACGTGGTTCTCGAAACCTATATTTTCTGTGACGACAGCGCGGGCCGGGCCGTCAGCGCGGCTTTGCTGCGCGCAGCCTCGCGCGGCGTGAAGGTGCGCGTGATTACCGACGGCATCGGCACCGAGCGCCTGCCGATGTTCAACGAATGGCCGCTCGCCGGCGTCGACCATCGTATCTACAACCCGCATCTGTTCGGGCGTTTCGGCTTCTCGCGTACGCACCGCAAGATCGCGGTGGTGGACGATCAGTTCGGCTACTGCGGCGGCATCAACATCGTCGACGATTACGAGAACAACGGCGAGAAGCTGCCTTACCGGCGCTGGGATTTCACGGTGGAATTGCAGGGGCCGGTGGTCGCCGATATCCGCCAGGCGTTCGAGGTGCAATGGCGGCGGATCCATCTCGGGCATCGGCCCCTGGATTCGCTCGGGCCTGATCTCGGGCCGAAGACCATGGCGTCGCTCGGCACGCTGCGCCGCCGGCGCCGCAATCGCAACGAGGCGCTCTGGGCCGGCGGGCTGCCATGCGTGGCCTTCGTCGCGCGCGACAACCTGATCAACCGCCGCGCCATCGAAAAGGCGTATCTGACCGCGATCGGCCAGGCCCGCAGCGAAGTCTTGCTGGCCAACCCGTACTTTATGCCGGGCCGCAAGCTGCGGCGCGCGCTGGTGTTCGCGGCGCGGCGCGGCGTCGACGTGAAGCTCATCATCGGGCGCAAGGAGTTCAAGGCGCTCGATTACGCCGTGCCGTTCCTGTATCGTGCGCTGCTCAAAGCCGGCGTGCAGATCGCCGAGTACGAGAAAACCATGCTGCACGGCAAGGTCGCGGTGGTGGATTCGAACTGGGGGACGGTCGGCTCGTCGAACCTCGACGCGTTGAGCCTGATGCTCAACAACGAAGCCAACGTGGTGCTGGTGAACGACCCGTCGATCGGCGCGCTGCGCGAAGCGATCGTCGCCGCGTTCAAGGAATCGCGCCGGATCGACGAGGCGCGCTATGATGCCCGTCCGGCGGGCGAGCGCTTGCTCAACTGGCTTGCCTACACGACCTATCGGGCGGTAATGAAGCTATTAACGGTGGGTGGCTATGACTAGCTCATCGACACCTCGCACATAACGGCAAGGGCGCAGCGTCAATGAAAGGGACAAAAAGAAGGCAAACGCCTCTAAAAAATCTCCTTCCTCTGATTGACGGATGCCGCAGAATTGAAGCCGGGTTAGAAACCGGTTTCTAATAAAGTCCTTGTTTCGCGGACGGTCGCACACAATAATAGTACGGCCGTTCGATTTTCTTTCGGTCACATTAGAACGGTAAAAAGCTATGCGAAAAGGCGAACAAACACGAGTCGCGATTCTCGAAGCAGCACTTGATCTGGCAAGCCGCGACGGACTGGAAGGTCTGACGATTGGGTTGCTGGCCGAGCGCATGCAGATGAGCAAAAGCGGCGTGTTCGCGCATTTCGGGTCGCGCGAGGATTTGCAGGTCGAAGTCGTGCGCGAATACCACCGTCGTTTCGAAGACGAGGTGTTTTTCCCGAGTTTGCGTGAGCCTCGTGGATTGCCGCGCTTGCGCGCGATGATTTCCCGCTGGATCGAGAAACGCATTCAGGAAGTCACCACGGGGTGCATCTACATCAGCGGCGCCGTCGAGTACGACGACCGCGGAGACAACCCGGTGCGTGAACAACTGGTGTCGAGCGTGACGATCTGGCGTGCGGCGCTCACTCGCGCAATTTCGCAGGCGATGGAAGAAGGGCATCTGCGCGCTGATACCGATCCGCAGCTGATGCTGTTCGAACTGTACAGCTTCACGCTCGGCCTGCATCACGACGCGCGCTTCCTGCATCTGCCGGACGCAGTGCGTCTGACGTGGGCCGCGCTGGAAAAATTGATTGTTTCATATCAGAGCGAAAGCCGTTAGCAGAGCCGCCGAAATCAAGCGGATTCAGCGGCGCTGAAAGATCCGATCCACGGACTCAGCTAACGGCCTCGCTCCTTGTCAAACTTGGGAGAGAGTCATGGGACAGTACGCCGCGCCGCTGCGCGACATGCAATTCGTGTTGCACGAGCTGCTTAACGTCGAAGCCGAGATCAAGCAGATGCCGAAGCACGCGGATCTCGATGCGGACACGATCAACGCCGTGCTCGAAGAGGCCGGCAAGTTCTGCTCCGAAGTGCTGTTCCCGCTCAATCACAGCGGCGACCAGGAAGGCTGCACGTACGTCGGCGACGGCGTCGTGACCACGCCGAAGGGCTTCAAGGAAGCCTACAAGCAATACGTGGAAGCCGGCTGGCCGGCGCTCGGCTGCGATCCGGACTACGGCGGCCAGGGGCTGCCCGCATTCGTCAACAACGCGCTGTATGAAATGCTGAATTCGGCGAACCAGGCGTGGACGATGTACCCGGGCCTGTCGCACGGCGCGTACGAATGTCTGCATGCGCACGGCACGCCGGAACTGCAGCAACGTTATCTGCCGAAGCTGGTTGCGGGCGTCTGGACCGGCACGATGTGTCTGACCGAGCCGCACTGCGGCACCGACCTCGGCATCCTGCGCACCAAGGCCGAACCGAACAGCGACGGCTCGTACGCGATCAGCGGCACGAAGATTTTCATCTCCAGCGGCGAACACGATCTCGCGGAGAACATCGTTCACCTGGTGCTGGCGCGTCTGCCGGATGCGCCGAAGGGCACCAAGGGCATCTCGCTCTTTGTCGTGCCGAAGTTCGTGCCGAACGAAGCGGGCGAACCGGGCGAGCGCAACGGCGTGAAGTGCGGTTCCATCGAACACAAGATGGGCATTCACGGCAATGCGACCGCGGTGATCAATCTGGACAACGCGAAGGGCTGGCTGGTCGGTGAGCCGAACAAGGGCTTGAACGCGATGTTCGTGATGATGAACGCCGCGCGTCTGGGCGTCGGCATGCAGAGCCTGGGCCTGACCGAAATCGGCTATCAGAACTCGCTGGTGTACGCGAAAGAGCGTCTGCAAATGCGCTCGCTGACCGGCCCGAAGGCGCCGGAAAAAGCCGCTGACCCGATCATCGTGCATCCGGATGTGCGCCGCATGCTGCTCACGCAGAAGGCCTACGCCGAAGGCGCGCGCGCGTTCTCGTACTGGTCCGCGCTGCACATCGACAAGGAACTGTCGCACGCCGACGAATCGGTGCGCAAGGAAGCCGCGGATCTGGTCGCGCTGCTCACGCCGATCCTGAAGGCATTCCTCTCGGACAACGCGTTCGAGAGCACCAACCACGCCATGCAGATTTACGGCGGCCACGGCTTTATCGCCGAGTGGGGCATGGAGCAATACGTGCGCGACGCGCGTATCAACATGATCTACGAAGGCACCAACGCGATTCAGGCGCTCGACCTGCTGGGCCGCAAGATTCTCGGCGACATGGGCGCGAAGATGAAGAAGTTCGGCAAGCTGGTGTCGGACTTCGTCGAAGCCGAAGGCGTGAAGCCGGAAATGCAGGAGTTCATCAACCCGCTCGCCGATATCGGCGACAAGGTGCAGAAGCTGACGATGGAAATCGGCATGAAGGCCATGCAGAACCCGGACGAAGTCGGCGCTGCCGCCGTGCCGTATCTGCGCACCGTCGGCCACCTGGTGTTCTCGTACTTCTGGGCGCGCATGGCACGTATCGCGCTGGACAACGAAGCATCGGGCGATCCGTTCTACAAGGGCAAGCTCGCGACCGCACGCTTCTACTTCGCGAAGCTGCTGCCGGAAACGGCGATGACGATCCGTCAGGCGCGCGCCGGTTCGAAGTCGATGATGGACGTCGAAGAGTCGCTGTTCTAAGACACACACTTCACGGCAAGCGCCACGCCCTCAAGAGGCGTGGCGCCTTCCACCGCCACAAGTCACACATCGCGAAACATAAGAGACACCTTCGCGACACCGCATAACTCCCCGGAGGAACGACGTGAGCAATCTGATCATTCGCAAGGTAGCCGTGCTCGGCGCCGGCGTGATGGGCGCGCAGATCGCAGCGCACCTGATCAACGCCAAGGTGCCCGTGCTGCTGTTCGACCTGCCTGCCAAAGAAGGCCCGAAGAACGCGATTGCCCTGAAGGCGATCGAGAATCTGAAGAAGCTGTCGCCCGCGCCGTTCGGCGTGAAGGACGACGCGCAATACATCCAGCCCGCGAATTACGACGACGACATCGAGAAGCTCGCCGAGTGCGACCTCGTGATCGAAGCGATCGCCGAACGCATGGACTGGAAGCACGACCTGTACAAGAAGGTGTCGCCGCATATCGCACCGAATGCGATCTTCGCGACCAATACGTCGGGTCTGTCGATCACGGAACTGTCGAACGGTTTCTCGGATGAACTGAAGGCGCGTTTCTGCGGCGTGCACTTCTTCAATCCGCCGCGCTACATGCACCTGGTCGAACTGATCCCGACCGCAACGACGCGTCCGGAAATCCTCGACCAACTCGAATCGTTCCTGACGAGCGTGGTCGGCAAGGGCGTCGTGCGCGCGAAAGACACACCGAACTTTATCGCCAACCGCGTCGGTATTTTCTCGATCCTCGCCGTGATTACCGAAGCCGCAAAGTTCGGTCTGCGTTTCGACGAAGTGGACGACCTGACCGGCTCACGTCTGGGCCGCGCGAAGTCGGCAACGTTCCGCACGGCTGACGTGGTCGGCCTCGACACGATGGCGCACGTCATCAAGACGATGCAGGACACGTTGAAGGACGACCCGTTCTTCCCGGTCTACGAAACGCCGGCCGTGCTGGCTGAACTGGTGAAGAAGGGCGCGCTCGGTCAGAAGACCGGCGGCGGCTTCTACAAGAAGGAAGGCAAAGCCATCAAGGTGCTCGACCCGAAAACGGGTGCGTACGTCGACGGCGGCGCGAAAGCCGACGAACTGGTGGGCCGCATTCTGAAGCGCCCGCCGGCAGAGCGTCTGAAGCTTCTGCGCGAATCGGAGCATCCGCAAGCGCAATTCCTGTGGTCGATTTTCCGCGACGTGTATCACTACATTGGCGTGCATCTCGAATCGATCGCTGACAACGCGCGTGACGTCGATCTGGCCATCCGCTGGGGCTTCGGCTGGAACGAAGGTCCGTTCGAAGGCTGGCAGACGGCCGGCTGGAAGCAGGTCGCCGAATGGGTGCAGGAAGACATTGCGGCAGGCAAGGCGTTGTCGAACGCGCCGCTGCCGTCGTGGGTGCTGGAAGGTCCGGTTGCTGAAAAGGGCGGCGTGCATACGAACGAAGGTTCGTGGTCGCCGGCTTCGAAGACTTTTGTGCCGCGTTCGTCGCTGTCGGTCTACGACAAGCAGGTGTTCCGCGCACCGCTGGTTGGCGAAACGTCGGCTGATCCGAAGACCTACGGCAAGACGCTGTTCGAAACCGACGCCGTGCGCGCGTGGGTCGACGACCGTGCCGGCGAGAACGACGTCCTGATCGTGTCGTTCAAGAGCAAGATGAACACGATCGGACCGTCGGTGATCGACGGTCTGACGCAAGCCATCGAACTGGCCGAGAAGGACTACAAGGGTCTGGTCGTGTGGCAGCCGACGTCGCTGAAACTCGGCACGCCGGGTGGCCCGTTCTCCGCAGGTGCGAACCTCGAAGAAGCCATGCCCGCGTTCATGATGGGCGGCGCGAAGGGCATCGAGCCGTTCGTGAAGAAATTCCAGCAAGGCATGCTGCGCGTGAAGTACGCGAACGTGCCGGTCATCTCGGCTGTGTCGGGCATCGCGCTCGGCGGCGGCTGCGAGCTGGCGCTGCATAGCGCGAAGCGTGTCGCGCACATCGAAAGCTATATCGGCCTGGTGGAAGTCGGCGTGGGTCTGGTGCCGGCGGGCGGCGGTCTGAAGGAAGCGGCACTGCGCGCGGCGGAAGCCGCGACAGCAGCCGGCGCGACCAACGACCTGCTGAAGTTCGTGCAGAAGTCGTTCGAAAACGCGGCAATGGCGAAGGTCTCGGCCTCCGCACTCGACGCCCGCGCAATGGGCTATCTGAAGCCGTCCGACACGATCGTCTTCAACGTGTTCGAACTGCTCGACATCGCGAAGAAGGAAGCGCGCGCGCTGTCCGCCGCGGGATACCGTCCGCCGCTGCGTGTCACGCAAGTGCCGGTGGCCGGCCGCTCGGTGATCGCAACCATCAAGGCATCGCTTGTCAACATGCGCGACGGCCGTTTCATCAGCGAGCACGACTACCTGATCGCCAGCCGTATCGCGGAAGCGGTGTGCGGCGGTGACGTCGAAGCCGGCAGCCTCGTCGACGAAGAATGGCTGCTCAAACTCGAGCGTCAAGCGTTCGTCGAACTGCTCGGCACGCAAAAGACGCAGGAACGGATCATGGGCATGCTGCAAACCGGCAAGCCGGTGCGCAACTAAGCGAGGAGCCTCAAATGACAAAGCAATTGCAAGACGCATACATCGTCGCCGCGAGCCGCACGCCGATCGGCAAGGCGCCGCGCGGGATGTTCAAGAACACGCGCCCCGACGAACTGCTGGTGCACGCGATCAAATCGGCTGTGGCGCAAGTGCCCGGCCTCGACACCAAGGTCATCGAAGACGCCATCATCGGCTGTGCGATTCCGGAAGCGGAACAAGGCCTGAACGTCGCGCGCATGGGCGCACTTCTGGCCGGCCTGCCGAACACGGTGGGCGGCGTCACGGTGAACCGCTTCTGTGCTTCGGGCCTCACCGCGCTGGCTATGGCGGCTGACCGTATCCGCGTCGGCGAATCGGACGCGATGATCGCGGGCGGCTGCGAATCGATGAGCATGGTGCCGATGATGGGCAACAAGCCGTCGATGTCGCCGCATATCTTCGATCGCAATGAAGACATCGGCATCGCCTACGGCATGGGCCTGACCGCGGAGAAGGTCGCCGAGCGCTGGAAGATCAGCCGCGAAGCGCAAGACGCGTTCTCGGTCGAATCGCATCGCCGCGCCATCGCCGCGCAGCAAGCCGGTGAGTTCAACGATGAAATAGCCGCGTACACGATCACCGAGCGTTTCCCGGACCTCGCCACCGGCGAAGTGCGTATCAAGACGCGTGAAGTCGCGCTCGACGAAGGCCCGCGTGCGGAAACGTCGCTGGAAGGTCTGGCGAAACTGCGCGCGGTGTTCGCGAACAAGGGTTCGGTGACGGCCGGCAACAGCTCGCAGACGTCGGACGGCGCGGGCGCGCTGATCGTCGTGTCGGAAAAGATGCTGAAGGAATTCAACCTGACACCGCTCGCTCGTTTCGTCAGCTTCGCCGTGCGCGGCGTGCCGCCGGAAATCATGGGTATCGGTCCGAAGGAAGCGATTCCGGCCGCACTGAAGGCGGCCGGCCTGAAGATCGAAGACATGGACTGGATCGAGCTGAACGAAGCGTTCGCCGCACAATCGCTGGCGGTCATCCAGGACCTCGGTCTCGATCCGTCGAAGATCAACCCGCTCGGCGGCGCGATCGCTCTCGGCCACCCGCTGGGTGCGACGGGTGCGATTCGTGCGTCGACGGTTGTGCACGGCCTGCGCCGCCGCAACTTCAAGTACGGCATGGTGACGATGTGCGTCGGCACCGGCATGGGCGCGGCGGGCATCATCGAACGCCTGTAATCATGTTCGCTCAGGTTCCGTCGGTGATCCTTGTCGCGATCGCTGCGGTGATTCCCGCAGTGGTCTCCGCTGTGATCCCCGCAGTGATCCCTTAGGAACCGCATAAACGGTTCGCAGGCCGCCAGGCTTGCGAACCGTTTTTTCATTCAGCAGTAGCGAGGAGTACGAGGAGATGACAATGGATATTCTGATCGAGCGCGCCGACGGCTTGCTAACGATTGCCTTCAACCGGCCCGAAAGGAAAAACGCGATCACCGCCGCGATGTATCAGACGATGGCCGACGCATTGGTCGAAGCGCATGGCGATACATCGATCCGCGCGATTCTGATTCGCGGCAGCGCCGGCATTTTCAGCGCCGGCAACGATCTCGAAGACTTCATGAAGAAGCCGCCAGGCGGCGAAGACGCACCGGTATTCCAGTTCCTGCGTGCGCTCAGTTCGGCGGAAAAGCCGGTGGTGGCGTCGGTGGCGGGCCCGGCAGTCGGCATCGGCACAACGCTCCTGTTGCACTGCGATCTGGTCTACGCAGCCAATACGGCGAGCTTTTCGCTGCCGTTCACGCAACTTGGGTTGTGTCCGGAAGCGGCGTCGAGCTTGCTGTTGCAGCGCGTGGCCGGCTATCAGGCCGCAGCGGAAAAGCTGCTGCTCGGCGAAGCGTTCGACGCTGCCGAAGCGCACCGTATGGGTTTCGTGAATCGCGTGCTGCCCGCGGCTGAAGTCGATGCGTTTGCAGCCGCGCAAGCGGCGAAGCTGGCGGCGCTGCCGGCGTCGTCGCTGCGGGTGACGAAGAGTCTGATGAAGCGCGCGAGCCAGCATGAACTGCGAACGCAGATGAGCGAGGAAGCGGTGCACTTCGCCAAGATGCTGATCGCGCCGGAAGCGCGCGAGGCGTTCAAGGCTTTCTTCGAGAAGCGCAAGCCGGACTTCCGGCAGTTCGACTGATTGGCTGCGTTCAGGCGCTCCTCGAGGGTGCCTGAAAATGCCTCAGGCGCTTGAGAATGTTTCAGACGCTCAAGGTTGCGTCGGCTGCAAGGTATCGTAGTCGACGTAGCTGGTTTCCCGGCAGAAGCTGACAAGCCGTACGCCCGCTTTACGGGCAATCGCAATCGCCAGAGAAGACGGCGCCGAAATCGTGGCGACCATCGGCACGTCGACACGCGCCGCCTTGCGCACCAGCTCATAGCTGGCGCGGCTCGACAGAAACACAAAACCTTCCCGGGTATCCGCGCGGTCGAGCACCAGTTGGCCGATCAGCTTGTCGAGCGCGTTGTGACGGCCGACGTCTTCGAAGGCGTAACGGATCGCGCCTGCCGCATCGCACCATGCGGCGGCGTGCAGGCCGCCGGTCAGACGCGTCAGCGCCTGGTGTTCGGGCAACTCGCGCGCGGCGCGAGCGATCGCATCCGGCGCAAGCCGCTCCAAAAAGCCGGTGTCCGGCACCCGTTCCGGTTTCAGATCCAGCAGATCGATGCTTTCGATCCCGCATACGCCGCAGCCGGTGCGCCCGGCGAGCGCGCGGCGCTTTTCCTTCAGCGCGACGAAAGCCTGCTGCACCACCTTCAATTGCACTTCGGCGTGCGGCAATTCGTCATCGTCGTGCAGCTCGACCTCGATGTCCTGAATGTCGCTGCCGCGCTCCACGATCCCTTCCGAAATCGCGAAACCGACCGCGAACGCTTCCAGATCGCGCGGCGTGCACATCATCACCGCGTGCGAGATGCCATTAAAGACGAGCGCCACGGGCCATTCCTGACCGACGTGATCGGTGACAGTTTCGACCGCTGCGCCGCGATGCCGGTGCACCTGGCGCTCCACGGCGCCCGTCTGCCCGTCTGTGTCCAGTTCGTTCAAGCGACTTCACTCCTTTCGTGCTGCGCGCGTTTCTACGGCCTGCAGCCTTGCCCGGCGGCGCGAAGCAGCGCCAGACCACGCCGCTATCGCGCGAATAAGGTTCTAAAATACCTCAAGCTGGGCTTGCGCGTTGCCCGCCACCAAAGGGGAATACTGTCATGGGACTCAACGAAGCACCGCTTCTGTTCAACTTCGAAGTCGCGTCCTCGGAGAATTTCACCTACATCCCGATGTCGGTGCGCTTCAATCTCGATCGCTTCGGGCTGCGCATCACCCTTGAGCAGTGGCAAATGCTGCCGCTCGAAGACCGCAAGCTGCTGGCGCGATTTCCGGTCGAAGAAGACGCAGAAATCGAGCCGAATTTCGACCACGCTCTGTTCGAGATGTTGCGCACGCACGCGAATATCGAGCCGGAGTGGTTCACGCCCGAGGAAGCGCCTGCCTGGCGCCGCACGGATGCCGTGCCGGACGGTGTAGTGCATCAGGCGGGGCTGGCCGGCCTGCCCACGCCGCGTGTCGCTCAGTGGGCCGAACTCGAGCCGTTCGAGCGCTACGTACTCGCCAAATTGTCGCGCAAGCCGGAAAGCAACCACGACTTCGTCCCCGCGATGAAGGAGTTTGGCGCGGCCGGCTAGGCGCGGCCGGCTAGGTGCGAATTATTTCTCCTCGCCCCCTCAATCTGTTCCGAACCCTGCCGTTATCCATGGGTTGGCGCGTAAAAAGACTCGACCCGGTGCGACCCGACGCACCGAAAGCGACCCCGCGCTCCCGCCCTCAGAACGATTGACGTTCGGAACCCATGACTCCTTTTTTATCGAAGCGGCTGCTGATCAATCTGGCGGTCGTCGCCGCGGCGGTCGGCGCGAACGCGTTCGTCGCCTATACGCAGATTTGCGGCCAGCGCGACGCCGACGCGCGCATGCTGCGTTCGACGAGCGTGCGTCAGAACCTCGACGCCTACCATACGGCGCTCGACGGCGGGCTGGCCGCGCTCGGCCGTTTCGAAGCAACGGGCGAGGCCGCGCCTGTCAACGAGGCCGCCGCCATGGCGGCTTCGCTGGCAGCTCTGGAGCGCGAGTTGCGCAAAGAGTTCGCCGGCGAACCGGCCATGCTCGACACGCTCGCAAGGCTGAGCATGGACAGTCACGCGCTGCAACACGATATCGACGATGCGCTCCTGAAGAGTGCCGGCGCCACGCCGAACGAGTCGCGCGCCTGGGCGGCGTCGACCTATACGCATCTCGGGCTGGGTCTCGGCCGTGTGGAATACGGTCTGGCGGCGTTGCGCAAGCAGGAGAATGTGGCGTTGCAGGCGTCGCTCGCGAGTTCCGCGAACGAAACCCAACGCGCCATGTTTCTGCTGATCGTGACGATGCTGGCCGGCAGCGCGCTTCTGATCTTCACGTTCGGAGCCCGCGAAAGCAGCGCGCGCGAGAAACTGCGCACCGTGCGTGCGCTCGGCCGCAACGACGAGCGCTTCCGCGGTCTGTTCGACGACCATCCGGTGCCGATGTACATTGTCGATCGCGAGACGTTGCGCTTTCTCGCCGTCAATGCGGCCGCGATTCAGCAATACGGTTACTCGGAAAGCGAATTCCTCGGCATGACGATTCGCGCGATCCGGCCGAATGGCGAAATCTCGCGCCTCGAATCGCACATGCAGCGCAGCGACACCGCGCAACACGGCCGCACGATGGCGGGTGTCTGGCATCACCGGCGCAAGGACGGCTCGATGATCAGCGCCGACATTTCGTATCACGCGCTCAACTTCATGGGCCATGCCGCCTTCTTCGTGCTGGCCGACGACGTCACCGAACAGATCAACACCGAAGCCGAAGCGCAGCGTTCGAACCAGATGCTCGAAACGGTGATGGACAACATCCCGCAGCGCATTTTCTGGAAGGATCACGAGTCGCGTTATCTCGGATGCAATATGGCGTTCGCGCGCGATGCGGGGCTTTCTTACCCTGAACAGGTGGTGGGCAAGAGCGATAGCGACATGCCGTGGCGCGCCTTCGCCGACCTGCTGAACGAGCACGACAAGGAGGTGGTGACCACCGGCGTGCCGAAAATGAATTTCGAGGTCGACCTGGTGATCGACGGCGTTCATCGCACCACGGTCACGAGCAAGCTGCCGTTCACCGACGGCGACGGGCGCGTGATCGGCGTGCTCGGTTCCTACACGGACATCACCGAGCGCAAGCGCGCCGATCTGGCTTTGCGTCTGCAAAGCCGCGCGCTGGACGCGAGCGTCAACGCGATTCTGATTACCGCGCCGTCGCCGGCGGGCAATCTGATCGAATACGTGAACCCCGCGTTCATGCGGATCACCGGCTACGATCCCGCCGAAGTGATCGGTCACGATTGCCGCGTGTTGCAGCGCGACGACCGCGATCAGGAAGGCGTCGCGTTGATCCGCCAGGCGCTCACCGCGAACCGCGAGGTAAGCGCCGTGGTGCGCAACTATCGCAAGGACGGCGCGCTGTTCTGGAATCAACTGTTCATTGCACCCGTGCCGAATGCGGAGGGCGTGATTACGCACCACGTCGGCGTGATCAATGATGTGACGGATCTGATCCGCTATCAGGAACAGCTTGAATATCAGGCCAACTACGACAGTCTCACGCGGCTGCCGAACCGCAACCTGCTGCGCGATCGTCTGCAGCATGCGTTGATCGTGGCGCAGCGGCATCACAAGGGCGTCGCTGTCGTGTTCATCGATCTGGACGGCTTCAAGAACGTCAACGACAGCCTCGGCCATAGCGTCGGCGACCGCTTGCTGAGCGTGGTCGCCGAACGGCTCGCCCGTTGCACGCGGACCAGCGACACGGTCGCGCGGCACGGCGGCGACGAGTTCGTGATCGTGATGACCGATACCGTCGACGAGCAGTCGTTGATCGCATGGATGGAGCGGGTGCGCGCATCGATCTCCGAACCGGTCTGGCTCGACGGCACCGAGCTGTATGTCGGCTGCAGCATGGGCGCGAGCCTCTTCCCGCAGGACGGCGAAGACGCAGAAACGCTGATGAAAAAGGCCGACCTCGCGATGTATCGCGCGAAGGACATGGGCCGCAATACGTTCCAGTTCTATCAGCCGGAAATGAATGCGAGCGCCGGCGCGCGCATGAATCTCGAACGGCGCTTGCGCCGCGCCTTGCGTGACAACGAATTCCTGCTGCACTACCAGCCGCAGGTGGATATCGTGAGCGGGCAGATCGTCGGCACCGAGGCGCTGGTGCGCTGGTGCGATCCGGAAGTCGGCTTGGTGCTGCCGTCGTTGTTCATTCCGGTGGCAGAAGAGAGCGGGCTGATCGGGCCGCTGTCGGAATGGGTCTTGCGCGAGGCGTGCCGCCAGAACAAGGCCTGGCAGGACGAAGGATTGCCGCCGGCGCGAGTGTCGGTGAATCTGTCGGCGCGCGTTTTTCAGCAGCGCGATATCGCGAAGCTCGTCATGCAGGTGCTGGCCGAGACGGGGCTCGAACCGCAGTATCTCGAACTCGAACTCACCGAAAGCACCATCATGCGCAATGCCGAGGAGGCGGTGTTGATGCTCAACGAGCTGCACGCGCTCGGCATCGGCCTAGCCATCGACGACTTCGGCACCGGCTATTCGAGTCTCAGCTATCTGAAGCGCTTCCCGGTGGACCGGTTGAAGATCGACCGCTCGTTCGTGTCGGATATCGGCGTGTCGGGCGACGATGAAACGATCACCTCGGCGATCATCGCGCTCGCGCATTCGCTGAAATTGCAGGTGATCGCTGAAGGCGTGGAGACGTCGGCGCAGCTCGACTTTCTGAAGGAGCGTGCGTGCGACGAGATGCAGGGCTTCTACTTTGCGAAGCCGCTGTCGACGGACGCGATATCGGCGTTGTTTCAGGGGGGAGTGGGGCGGGAAGCGGAGACGGTGTAGTTCGGCGTCCCGCTCCCCGCTGCGCGTGACTCAGACGGAAGGCGTATCGAGGAACACCGGTAGTTGTTCGGCGACCTCGGAAAATGCCTGCAAGTGGGGATTCGCCGCTTTGGTGATGATTTCCGAAAAGTACATTTGCGTGAAATTCCACGCGACGGCCACCGCCACGTCCGCCGCGCCGAAATGGCCTGGCTCGATCGGCAGCGGCGCCGCCGCGAGGTCCTCTTCGAGTTCGCGGTAAGCGGCATGCAATTGCTCGGTCACGCGGGCGACCCACGGCTCATGCTGTTTCTCCTCCGGACGCAGATTGCGTTCGTAGACGATCTGCACGGTCTTTTCACAAGCGGCGAGCGCCAGACCCGTTAGGCGCGCGGCGCGCAGGCAGTGCTCCGGCTGTGACGGGAAGATCCGCTGATCCGGCGCGGCGAGCGTGGCGAGATACTGCAGGATCACCGTTGAGTCCATCACGCTCTGACCGTTGTCGAGGATCAGGGTCGGCGCTTTCACAACCGGGTTGATCTTCGCGAACGCCTCATACGTGCTGAACACGGAAATCGACTGGTGCTCGAAGTCGAGCTTCAGCAACTTCATGCAGATAGCGACGCGGCGCACGTAGGGCGAATCCAGCATTCCGATCAGTTTCATCTCATTTCCGTTAGAAGATCTATATGGTTGGCCTGAGCGGGCGAAGAGCCGGCTGTTCGCTTGCCAGACGGTGCTTGTGATGCATCAGACTAATAGATTAAAGCGCTCGACAAGTCAAAATAAGCGACATTAATCGACGGTTTACGTCAGAATTTCTTACATGAAGCCGATCCCGCCCCTCACTGCTCTGCGCTGCTTCGAAGCCGTCGCCCGCCTGGGCGGTGTGACTCAGGCCGCGCGCGAATTGCATGTCACGCACTCTGCGGTGAGCCAGCAGATCAAGGTGCTGGAAGATTCGATGGGCGTTGCGCTGTTCGTGCGCGAAGCGCGCGGCCTGCGGCCTACTGAGGAAGGCCGGCTCTACGCGCTGGAAATACGGTCGGCGTTGCGCGACATTACGCGGGCGACGCGCCGCGCGCAGGCGCGCCCACACGAAAGCGAGCTGGTCATCGCGACCGTGCCGTCGTTTGCGCAGCATTGGCTCGTGCCGCGTCTCGCGAGTTTCCGCGAGACACATCCGTACTATCGAATCCGTCTGCTGACGAGTCTGCAGGTCGAGGATTTGCGCCAGGGCGTGAGCGACATCGGCATTCGCATGGGGCAAGGGCATTGGCCCGACGTTGCGCAGCAGAAACTGTTCGACGACGAAGTGCTGGTAGTCGCGGCGCCGCACTTCACGCTCGCGCCGGGCGGCCGCCTTCCCGTCACCGCCGAGGACGTGATCGCGTGTCCGTTGATCTCCAGCCCCAACACGCCGTGGGCCGACTGGTGCCAGGCGGCGCAGGTGGCGGAGCCGGCCGCCGAGGCGGTCGTGCTGTCTGCAAACGATTCGAACATCGTGCTGGGCGCGGTTTTGCTGGGGCAGGGCATCGCGCTCGAACGGCGCAGTCTGGTCGCGCATGCGTTGGCGCGCGGCGATCTGGTACAGATCACCGATATCCGCGTGCCGTACCGGTACCCGTACTGGCTGGTGTGGCAGCAACGCGAAATCCTGAACGCGAAGCAGGCGCATTTTGCGCAGTGGATCGAAGCGCAGGTCGACGTCTATTTGCGTAGCGGCGGGTGAGATTCGGTGCCGATTGGCGCGTGCAGGTTGCCGCTCGCGGGGGATTACCGGTTTGCGCGCGAGGGTCAGTCGTATATATTCGGGATTCCCATCTCTGACTTCGCTGGGAACCACAAAGCATCGATTCACGTGGCGTTGCGCCCGGTTTTCGCTGCTCGCACCTGGGTCATGGGCGCTTCGCCGTCGAATATCTGCCAATCCGACTGGAGAGAAAAATGACGTCTTCACCTGCAAAGAAATGGGCTGTGCTGTTCGCATCGGTTGTACTGAGTGTGGCTTCGGTTGCACCGGCGTTCGCGCAAAGCGGCGGTAGTGCTCCGGCGGCCGATGAAGCCGCTGCCGCCACGCCATCGGCCGCGTCCAAGGCAGCCGCCAAGGCGCAACGTAAGGCTGCCCGCAAGCAGGCGCGGGCGAAGAAAAATGCCGAGTTGAAGCAACTGGAAAGCAACGGGTATAACCCGGCGCGCAACGATCCAAACTATCCGACGGATCTCCAGAACGCGCAGAAGAAGGCGGCGGCCGCCGCGGCGGCGAGCCAGTAAGCGGCTGCGGGCCGGATGGAGGTTGCCGGTCCGGTCGTGCTTGTGCTGGGGATCCTGGCAAAGTACGACGTATGAAGCTAAAAGAGGCGCCCAGGCGCCTCTTTTTTCGTTCAAAGTCTGCCGCTCAATCCAGCACCGGCAACGCGCGCGGGCGCCGGTCGCTGTCGGTCGCGACGTAGGTCAGGGTCGCCTCGGTCACTTTCACGAGGTCTTCGGTCAGGCTCATGCGCTGCGCGTAAACCTCGACCGCCACCGTCACCGACGTGGTGCCCGTCTTGACGATATCCGCGTAGAAGCTCAGCAGATCGCCGACGAACACCGGCTGCTTGAAGACAAACGAATTGACCGCGATGGTCGCCACCCGCCCGTTGGCGCGGCGGCTTGCCGGAATCGAACCGGCGATATCCACTTGCGCCATGATCCAGCCACCGAACACGTCGCCGTGGACATTCGCGTCCGACGGTTGCGGTACGACGCGCAGCGCGCAATGCTTTTGCGGAAGTTGAAGGAGATCGGTCATGGGGATGAAAAGCGGCGCCAGCCAGCTTCTGCGACAATAGAAAGATCAGGAATTGTACGGGAAAGCGCCCAGCCGGGTCGCGCGACATAAAGCAGGATGCCAGGTTGGCACGCTGCCGGTCGGCGCGCCGCTGCGAACTCCGTCGCTTCCACACTCTCCCCAGCCGATCCCATGCGCCGTACGCCCTCGTCCGAACCTTCCCCGATCTCGACCCAGCCGCGCAACGACTGGCAAACGATCCTGTCGCTGCTGCCCTACCTCGCCACCTATAAATGGCGCGTCGGCTTCGCGCTGAGCTGCCTGATCGGCGCGAAGGTCGCCAATCTCGGCGTGCCGATCGTGATGAAACGGATCGTCGACAGCCTCGCGTCGGTGCAGCATCTCACCGCGCTCGGCCGCGCGCACGATTCGCCGGCCATCGTGCTGCTGGGCGGCGTCGGTTTGCTGGTGGTCGCCTATGCGGTGGTGAGGTTGTCCACTTCGCTCTTCACCGAACTGCGCGAAATCCTGTTTTCGAAGGTGACCGAAAGCGCGGTGCGGCAACTTGCGCTGAAAGTGTTCCGCCACCTGCATGCACTGTCTTTGCGGTTCCATCTCGATCGGCAGACGGGCGGCATGTCGCGCGATATCGAACGCGGCACACGCGGCATCACGCAACTGATTTCGTATTCGCTGTACAGCATCTTGCCGACACTGGTCGAAGTCGGCCTCGTGCTGGGTTTTTTCGTCGTCAAATACGAGGCGTATTACGCGATCGTCACGTTCATTGCGCTCGCCGTGTACATCACGTTCACCGTGAAAGTCACCGAATGGCGTACACATTTTCGCCGCACGATGAACGACCTCGATTCAAAGGCGAATTCGCGCGCGATCGATTCGCTGCTCAACTACGAGACAGTGAAGTACTTCGGCAATGAAGAGTGGGAAGCGCACCGTTACGACGAAAACCTCAAACGCTATCGCACAGCAGCGATCAAATCGCAGCGCTCCTTGTCGGCCCTGAACTTCGGGCAGCAGGCGATCATCGGCACGGGGCTCGTGTTCATTCTGTGGCGCGCGACCGAAGGCGTGATGGCCGGCCGCCTCACGCTCGGCGACCTGGTGCTGATCAACACCTTCATGTTGCAGCTCTATATTCCGCTGAATTTTCTCGGCGTCGTATATCGGGAACTGAAGCAAAGCCTTACCGACATGGATCGCATGTTCACGCTGCTTGGCGCGGCCCAGGAAGTGCCCGATCTGCCGGACGCGCCCGAGTTGCGGGTGAGCGGTGCGCAGGTGCGCTTCGAGCATGTGAACTTCTCGTATGAGCCGGCGCGGCAGATTCTGCACGACGTCAGCTTCACGATTCCGGCGGGCGGTACCACAGCGGTGGTCGGCCATAGCGGTTCGGGCAAATCGACGCTCGCGCGGCTGATGTTCCGCTTCTACGATCTGGACCGCGCGACGGGCGGCGCGATCACCATCGACGGTCAGGATATTCGCGATGTCACGCAGGATTCGCTGCGTGCTTCGATCGGCATCGTGCCGCAGGATACGGTGCTGTTCAACGATTCGATCTACTACAACATCGCTTACGGACGTCCGTCGGCCATGCGCGAGGAAGTGATCGCGGCGGCGCGCGCGGCGCATATTCACGACTTCATCGAAGGGCTGCCGAAGGGGTACGAGACGCCGGTCGGCGAGCGTGGCCTGAAGTTGTCCGGCGGAGAGAAGCAGCGTGTGGCGATTGCGCGGACCATCCTCAAGAATCCGCCGATCCTGCTGTTCGACGAGGCGACGTCGGCGCTCGATTCGCGTTCGGAGCGCGCGATCCAGCACGAGCTCGACCAGATCGCCCGCGAGCGCACGACGCTGATCATCGCCCACCGGCTTTCGACGGTCGTGCACGCGCAGCAGATCATCGTGATGGACAAAGGACGGATCGTCGAGCGTGGGACGCACGCCGAGTTGCTGCATGCGAACGGGTTGTTCGCGCAGATGTGGGCGTTGCAGCAGCAACGTGCTGCGGAGGCGCCGGAGTCGGCTGAAACGATCGGGGCGGGGGATGGTGGGCGGTGAGTCTTGCGGCGGCGTTGGCGCCGCGTTATCGCACGATACCGCACGGTGCCGCTCGACACCCTGCTGTACTCAGCGCGCGCTCACACGCTGATCCAAAGTCTGCAGTTGCGCGGGCGTACCGACGTTTTCCCACAAGCCTTCATACAACTCGCCGCTCGCGAGACCGTTTGCAATCGTCTCGCGATAGTAAGGCGTTAGCGCGCGCCGCGTGCCGCGCGGCAGATCGCGAAACATGCGCGTGTCGTACAGACCGATATTGCCGAACGTGAAGCGCGGTTGCGCCTCGAGCGACAGCACGCCGTCGACCAGACCAAAGTCGCCGTTCGGATGAAACGCCGGGTTCGGCACCATCACCAGATGCATGCCGGGTTCGCGCAACGCCGCCAGCGTCTCAGCGCGAGCATTCAGCGCGGCGTAATCGAAATCCGCGTATACGTCACCGCTTACCGCGACGAACACTTCGCTAGCTCCGTCATCTTCGAGCAGCGGCAACGCCTGCACGACCCCTCCGGCAGTTTCCAATGCTTCATGCTCGGCCGAATAACGCAATTGCACGCCCCAGCGCGAACCGTCGCCGAGCGCGGCCTCGATCTGCTCGCCGAGCCACGCGTGATTGATCACAATGGTTTGAAAACCGGCGCGCGCGAGGCGTTCGATCTGCCACACGATCAACGGCTTGCCGCCCACTACGAGCAAAGGCTTCGGGCACGTGTCGGTCAACGGACGCATGCGCTCGCCGCGCCCGGCGGCGAAAATCATCGCTTTCTTCAGAGACATCGTCATCGGTCAGAACGTGTAGCCGACTTCATTCGCGCGGCCTTCGAGCTCGTCGAGCAGCTTGGCGAACGGACGCAGCGGCGCATAGCGTTCCGCGACCTTGCGGGCATGGCCGATGAAACGCGGCAGATCCTTCATGTAATGCGGTTTGCTGTCACGGTAGTTGATCCGGCAGAACAGCCCCAGCACCTTGATGTGCCGTTGCAGGCCCATCCATTCGAGCTGGCGGTAGAACTCGCCGAAATCCGGATCGACCGGCAGGCCGGCTTTTTTCGCGCGCTCCCAGTAGTACACGAAGCAATCCAGTTCGAATTCTTCGTCCCAGCCGAGGAAGGCATCGCGCAGCAACGAGGCGACGTCGTAAGTGATCGGGCCGTACACCGCGTCCTGGAAGTCCAGCACGCCGGGATTCACCGGGTTGGGGGCCGCGGCGACCATCAGATTGCGCGGCATAAAATCACGCAGCATGAACACCTGCGGTTGCGCACGGGCGCTCGCGATCAGCAGCGCGAAGGTGCGATCGAGCAGCGCACGGGTCTTGTCGTCGACCTCGCGGCCCAGATGGCGGCCGATGAACCACTCAGGCAGCAACTCCATCTCGCGGCGCAGGAAGGCTTCGTCGAACGGCGGCAGCACGTCTTCGCGCGAGGTGAGCTGCCAGCGGATCAGCGCGTCGAGCGCGTCGCGCATCAAGGTGCGGGCACGGCGCGGGTCATCGCCGCTTTGCGCCCCGGTGAGCGCGCCGAGGTACGAATCGGTGCCCAGATCGGTGACGAGCATGAAGCCGGCGTCGAAATCGACCTCCAGCACGCGCGGCACATGCACGTTGGCGGCCTCGAGCAATTGTGCGATTTGCACAAATTCGCGGCACTTTTCGGGCGGCGGGGCATCGACGGCGATCAGGGTGCCGGCGCTTTCGCCTTCCGCCGCCTTACCGGCAAGCCGGAAATAGCGGCGAAAACTGGCGTCGGACGAAGCCGGGAGAAGCGTGTCGAGATCGAGCGCATAGCGCGCTGCGTGGGCGTTCAGCCAGGCCTTGAGCAGTTCAAGGCGGCTGTCGGAGGAATCTTGGGTAGCGTTTTTGGCAGGGGGCAGCGTCATGAAAACCGGCGGCAAATTCAGAGGGGCAACGTCTTGCCATATAATACCCCACGACTTTTTTGACGCGACTCACGCCAGCTTTCGCGTGTTCCGCTTTACCGCCCGCCTCATCGTTCGACAGATTGTAAATATTGATGTGCAGCCGACTGTCACGGTCGGGATGTGCAGGCGGTGGATCGTGACTACAAAAGCTGACGGACGGGCCGATTCGCCAAACGATACATGCCGCCTAGACAGCTTTCCCAAACGACTCCCTCTTGTGCTGTAGTGCCGCGCAAAAGGCGGCTCGTCGCGGCGTTGATCGCCGTTCCGGGCCTGATGCCCGCGCTTGCGCACGCCCAGTTGGTGGGGGAGGCCGCGCAGCCGCAGCCTATCGACGCGCCATGGGGCATGCAGCTCGCCCCGCAGCTCGAAGAACATCCATTGCCGGAAGGCCAGAAGGCGGCCACCTTCGTGCTCGGCGACACGACGAGCGGCACCACCGACCAGGACATGGCCGCGAAAGGCTCGGCCGAGGTGCGGCGCAATACCTTCGTGATCAAGGCCGACGCGCTGCACTACGATCAGGACACGGACATGGCCGACGCATACGGCCAGGTTCACCTGAACAACAACGGCGCCACGTTCGCCGGCCCGGAAGCGCATATGCGGGTGGACTCGAGTGAAGGCTTCATGTCCGCGCCGAAGTACCACTTCAATGTGACGGGGGGCTCGGGCAGCGCGGAGCGCGTCGATCTGCTCGACAGCGAGCGCTCGGTGTTCACGAAGGGCACGTACACGGCTTGCTCGTGCACGGACAATCCAGGCTGGTATCTCAAGGGCAGCGAGTTCGATTTCGACACCGGCGCGGACGAAGGCGTCGCGTACAACAGCGTGCTGTTCTTCCAGGGCGTGCCGGTATTCGCTTCGCCGTGGCTGTCGTTCCCGTTGTCGGGCGATCGGCGCAGCGGCATTCTGCCGCCCACGTTCTCGATCAGTTCGTCGAACGGCTTCGAACTGTCGGTACCGTACTACTTCAACATTGCGCCGAATCGCGACCTGACAGTGACGCCGCGGCTGATCTCGAAGCGCGGCGTGCAGTTGCAGTCGACCTTCCGTTATCTGTCGCCCACCTATTCGGGCTCGATCACCGGTGAATACCTGCCGAACGACCGACTGACGAAGACCAACCGCTACGCGCTGTACATCCAGCACAACCAGAACTTCGGCAACGGGTTCGGCGGTTACATCTACTACAACAAGGTTTCGGACAACACGTATCCGGAAGACCTGTCGTCGTCGGTCAGTCAGTTCCAGAACGGCACCCAGCTTCTGTATCAACAGGAAGCCGGGGTGACCTATAACAACGGCCCGTGGTCCGTGCTCGCCCGTGAACAGCACTGGCAGACGCTGACGCCTTCCACGGCGCCGTACGGCCGCGAGCCGCAGTTGAACGTGAAGTACGCGAAGTACAACGTCGGCGGCTTCGACTACGGCGCGGAAGCCGACTACACGAATTTCCGCATCACCACCGCGGACACGACCCAGGGCCAGCGGGTGATGTTCAACCCATACCTGTCGTATTCGGTGGTCGGGCCGGGTTACTTCGTTACGCCGAAGGTGCAGTGGCACTTTGCGTCGTACAACCTGAACAATATCGCCACACCCGGTACGCCGAAGAATTTCACCGAGTCGATCCCGACGCTCTCCTTCGACACCGGGCTGATTTTCGACCGTTCGGTGCGGATCTTCGGCGAGGATTACATCCAGACGCTGGAGCCGCGGCTCTACTACGTCTACACGCCGTACCGCAACCAGGAAAACGCGCCGCTGTTCGATACGGCCGACTCCGACTTCGGACTGGCGGAAATCTTCACGCCGAACACGTTCGTCGGTAACGACCGGATCGCCGACGCGAACCGTCTGACCGCGGCGCTTACCACGCGCTTCATCAACCCGGCCACGGGCGACGAACGCGCGCGTTTCGTGATCGCGCAGCAGTATTACTTTCGGGACCAGCGCGTCACGCTGCTGCCTACGCAGACCAGCACGCAGGCCACGCATTCGGACCTGATCGCGGGTGCGTCGCTCAAGCTCGGGGCCGGTTTCGCTTCGGAAACGGCGTTCCAATATAATGCCGACAACAACCAGTTGACGAAGACGAGCATCGGCTTCGGGTTCAGTCCGGCCAGCGGCAAGGTGATCAATGTCGCGTATCGCTACACCCGCGCGAACACCACGCTGGACAACCAGCCGATCAACCAGGTGCTGATTTCGGGGCAGTGGCCGCTGACGCACCGTGTGTACGGGGTAGGCCGTTTCAATTACGACCTGGGCGGGCACCGGATCGTCGACGGTCTGGTCGGCCTGCAATACGACGCCGACTGCTGGACGCTCGGCGCCGGGATCCAGCGTTATGCGAACGGTCTGAATACGTCGGGGCAGAATCAGTCGAGCACGCGGTTTCTCGCGCAGTTGACGTTCAAGGGCTTGTCGAGCGTCGACAACGGGCTGATTTCCGCGTTCCGCAGCAGCGTGGCGGGCTATACGCCGTTGCCCCCGCCGCCGCCGCCGGAAGCGCGTTTCACCAATTACGAATGACGCTCGCCCGATCATTTATAGAATGCGAAAAGACGGGCCAGGCGCGCCCGACATCATTGGAGTATCTGTGGCAATCATGAAAAAGCTTCGCTTGGCAACGCTTGCGGCCGGTCTTGTCGCCGCGGCGTCTTTCCTGTCGGTTGCGCCGGTTCAGGCGCAGGCGCTGTCCGGCAATAGCGGCCGGACGGTCGATACCATCGCCGCAGTGGTCAACAACGGTGTCATCACGCGGCGCGAGCTCGACGACCGCATCGGCCTGATCACCCGCCGGCTGAACCAGCAGAACGCGCCGGTCCCGCCGATGGACCAGTTGCGCCAGCAGGTGCTCAACCAGATGGTGCTGGAACGCATCCAGTTGCAGAAGGCGAAAGAAGACGGCATCAACATCGACGACGCCGCTGTGCAAAAAACGCTCGAGCGGCTCGCGCAGGCGAACAACCTGACACTCGACACCTACCGTGCCCGTATCGAGGCGCAAGGCGTGCCTTGGGCCACTTTCACGAGCGACGCACGCACCGAACTCACGCTCTCGCGTCTGCGTGAGAAGGAAGTGGACAGCAAGGTCACGGTGTCGGACGCCGAGGTCGCGAACTACATCGCCAGCCAGCGCGGACCGAACGCCGGTCTGACGAGCGATCTGCACCTTCAGCACATCTTCGTGAAGGCGCCGCTGAACGCCTCGGAAACCGACATCGAAGCCGCGCAGAAAAAGGCTCAGGCCCTGCTCACCGAAGCCAAGGGTGGCGGCAACTTCGAAAAGCTGGCGAAGTCGAATTCGCAAGCGCCGGACGCGTCGAAAGGCGGCGATACGGGTTTCGTGACGCCGTCCAAGCTGCCGCCTGAGTTCGTCAAGGCCGCCTCGGCGCTGCGTCCGGGCGAGGTCAGCCCGGATCTGATCCGTACCAACGACGGCTTCGAAATCGTGCGCCTCGTCGATCGTCGCACGGGCCAGGGTGCCAGCTCCGACGCACCGAAGCTCGTACAGACGCACGTTCGCCACATTCTGCTGCGCGTCGGCGACGGCATGTCCGAGCCGCAAGCGCGTCAGAAGCTGCTCGAAATCAAGAACCAGATCGCCGCAGGCGGCGACTTCGCGAAGTTCGCCCACACCTACTCGCAAGACGGTTCGTCGTCGCAAGGCGGCGACCTCGGCTGGATCAGCCCGGGCGAGACGGTGCCGGAATTCGAGCGCGCCATGAACAACCTGCAGGACGGTCAGATCAGCGACCCGGTGCGCAGCGAATACGGCTATCACCTGATTCAGGTGCTGAGCCGTCGCGAATCGGAAGGCTCGGTTTCGCAGCAGATGGATCTGGCGCGTCAGGCAATCGGCCAGCGCAAGGCGGAACAGGCCTACGCCGACTGGTTGCGCGAACTGCGCGACACCGCCTATGTGGAAGTGAAGCCGCAGCTGACGAGCACGCAATAAACGTCATGACAACCGCCGCGCAGTCCACCAGCCTTCCGTTGCAGATCGCGATCACGACCGGCGAGCCTGCCGGCGTCGGTCCCGAGCTGACCGCGCAGGCGCTGGCGGGCGCGGCGACGCATTGGCCCGGTGCGGAGTTCACCGTGCTGGGCGATGCGGATTTGCTGGCTGACCGCGCGCGTGCGGTAGGTGTCGATTGGGCTCTTCTGGTGGCGGACGGCAAGCGCGTGCGGGTGCAGCATCGGCCGCTCGGCGCACCCTCGCTGGCCGGCAAGCTGGACGCCGCCAACGGCCGCTACGTGCTCGATCTGCTCGACAGCGCGATCGATGGCGCCATGGCCGGCACGTTCGACGCCATCGTTACAGCGCCGCTGCAAAAAAGCACCATCAACGATGCCGGTGTGCCGTTCACCGGCCACACGGAATATCTCGCCGAACGTACGCACACGCCGCGCGTGGTGATGATGCTGGCCGGCACCGGCAAGCGTCCGTTGCGCGTTGCCCTCGCTACCACGCATCTGCCACTCAAAGACGTGTCCGCCGCGCTGACGATCGAAGGTATCGTCGAGACGCTGCGCATCGTCGATCACGATCTGCGCCACCACTTTGGTCTGCCTGCGCCGCGCATCCTCGTGACGGGGTTGAACCCGCATGCGGGCGAAAACGGTTATCTGGGCCGCGAGGAAATCGAGGTGATTTCTCCCGCTCTGAAGCTCGCGAACGAGCAGGGCATCGACGCGCCTGGCCCCTATCCGGCGGACACCTTGTTCCAGCCGCGTTATCTGGAGCAGGCCGACTGCGTGCTGGCGATGTTCCACGACCAGGGCCTGCCGGTGTTGAAGTACGCAACGTTTGGCGAAGGCATCAACATCACGCTCGGCTTGCCGATCATCCGCACTTCGGTCGATCACGGCACCGCGCTCGATCTGGCCGGCACCGGCCGTGCCGACTCGGGCAGTCTGATCGCCGCGATCGATACGGCGGTTTCGATGGCACAACACCGCCGCGCGGGCTGAGCCAGCGATCGCGGCGCGGTTTCGTCCGCGCTTCCCAGGGTCTTCCGGGTGCTTGACGTTTGCGCGATCGTTGCGCATTCGTTGCGTGTATTCCTGGTTTGTTCCAATTCTTAGGCAGTTCTTTTTTTAGCGTTTCTTCGATGTCCACCAGCAGACAGCAACCGGGCCGGCACCAAGGCCATATCGCGCGCAAGCGTTTCGGACAGAATTTTCTGGTCGATATGGGCGTGATCGATTCGATCGTCGACGTGATCCGGCCGCAGCGCGGCGAGCGCATGGTCGAGATTGGGCCGGGGCTCGGCGCGCTCACCGAGCCGCTGATCGAGCGTCTGGCGACGCCCGAAGCGCCGTTGCACGCCGTCGAGCTGGATCGCGATCTGATCGGCCGCCTCAAGACAAAATTCGGCGACCTGCTCGAGCTGCATGCGGGCGATGCACTCGCGTTCGACTTCGGCACGCTGGCCGCACCTGGCGAGAAGGCGTCGCTGCGTATTGTCGGCAATCTGCCGTACAACATTTCGAGCCCGCTGCTGTTTCATCTGACCGCATTCGCGCATCGCGTGATCGATCAGCACTTCATGCTGCAGAACGAAGTCGTCGAGCGGATGGTGGCGGAACCGGGCACCAAGGCGTTCAGCCGCCTCTCGGTGATGCTGCAATACCGCTACGTGATCGACAAGCAACTCGACGTGCCGCCTGATGCATTCAACCCGCCGCCGAAGGTCGATTCGGCGATCGTGCGGATGATCCCGTACGAACTGCATGAACTGCCGGCCGTGGACGAGCGTGTGCTCGGCGAAGTGGTGACGGCGGCTTTCTCGCAGCGCCGCAAGATGTTGCGTAATACGCTGGCCGCGTTTCGTGACTCGGTGGATTTCGAGGCGCTGGGCTTCGATCTGCAACGCCGCGCTGAAGATGTACCGGTGGCCGAATATGTGCGCGTCGCGCAGATCGTGGCGGCTTCGCCTGCGCGCGGCGCCGCGGCCGCGGAAACCGGGAATGACGACGCCTGAGTTGCGTTGCACGGTCTTGAAGGAAGCGCGCTGCGTCCTGCAGCGCGCGTGAAACATCCCACGTCTTAAGCGGCGACCCGCTTCGCCGGCAGATTGACCAGCGCGATGCCGGCCAGCACCAGCGCCGCGGCCATCAGAAAGCGCAGGCTGAACGACTCGCCCAGCAACAGCACGCCGAAGGTCACGCCGAACAACGGCGTCAGGAACGAGAACACCGACAGGCGCGACGCGATGTAACGCGTCAACAGCCAGAACCACAGCAGATAGCTGACGAACGCCACGATCACCGCCTGGTAGGCGAGGCTCATCACCGCCAGCGGCGTGACGGTTTCCACACGTGCCTGCCCGAGCCCCAGCGCGAGCGCGAGCAGCACTACCGCCGACACCGCCAATTGATAGAACAGCGTCTTGCTCGCGCTCGTGTAAGCGAGACGCGTGGCGCGCACCACCACGGTCGTCGCGGCCCATGTGATCCCGCCCAGCACGCCGAGCGCGTCGCCGGCGACGCCCTTCAGCGTCGAGCCCTGCGCCCCGTGGCCATGCGGGAAGCCGTCGGCGAACGCCAGCGCCATACCCGCAAACGCCACCAGGATGCCGAGCCACTGAATGCGCCGGATCCGCTCGCCGTCGACGAACCAGTGCAGCCCGAGCGCCGTAAAGCACGGTGCGGTGTACAGAAAGACCGCCATACGCGAAGCGCTGGTCAGCGTCAGGCCAAGGAAAATGCACACGAACTCGCCCGCGAACAGCACGCCCGCGAGCAAGCCGGCGCCCAATGTGCCGTCGTCGCGAAAGAGCGGCGTACCGCGCGAGCGCGCCCAGCCCCATACGAGCACAGTCGCGATTGCCGAGCGCAAACCCGCCTGGAATACCGGTGGCAGTGCCGCGTTGGTGCTCTTGATCGCGACTTGCTGGAGTCCCCAGATCGCGCACAAGCCGATCATCAGCAGGATGGCGAAGCTATCCAGGGTGCGGCGCGTGGGCCGGGCGGTGGTGCTCATGGATTTTGTTGGGTCGCTGCCATAAGTCATACGATATCAAAGCCATCTGCCCCGCAATGCGATGACCCCATCGCCTACGCGTGCTTCTTTCAGGCTGCAAGCACTTCGATGACATAACAACACTTACGTCAGACTATTTTCTGACAGCCCCTATTTCGCGCTAAGGTTCACCCACGCGCATTTCGTCAGCTTATTCAAACAGCCTGAATTGGCTGTCGTGCAAGGTTCCGACGCGGACTTCGCATCCTGCCTGTCGATTTGCGCGGCCTCAAATGAACAGCGTGCCGGTACTTTGCAGCAGACGTGGCGGTGTCGAAATATCCGTGAAAAGCGGGAATCTGTATGAGGAGACGAAATGAAGCGCGTAAGCAGGTGGGCGATGGCAGTCGTGCCGGCGGCACTGGCGTGTCAAATGGCGCACGCTCAGTCGAGCGTGACGCTCTACGGCGTGATCGACGAAAGTGTGCACTACCTGACCCACGCAAACCAGGCCGGCGATTCGTCGATCGGACTCGGTAACGGCGGCATGACGGAAAGCCGCTGGGGGATAAGGGGCGTCGAGGATCTGGGCGGCGGCTGGTCTACGTTCTTCAAGCTCGAAAACCGTTTCTACATGAATACCGGCCAAAGCGATCCCACCTTGCCGTTCTTCAATGAGGCGCAAGTGGGTGTGCGCTCGGATTCCCTTGGCCAGGTGATCTTCGGCCGTCAGTACAACGTGATGATCGAAGGCATTACCATCGGCGGCTACGGCAGCAATATCTGGATTCCGTACGATTTCAACTTCCAGCCGGAAGTGACGATGACAGGCGGTATCTGGACCAGCAACCAGGTGCAGTATCAGGCGAAATATAACGGTTTCCATGTTGCCGCCGGCTATGCATTCGGCGGCAACGCGGGCAATTCGTACGGCAGCCAGATCGGCATGGCACTGGCTTATGCACCGGGTGGGCCGTTCACCTTCGGCGGCGCGTATCAGGAGTCGAAAGATTCGGTCAACGGCGCCGCCGCTAAAGCGTGGACCTTCGGCGGGTCGTACACGTGGAACCTGACCCGGTTCTCCGTCGGCTATATCGTCAATCAGAATGACGCCGGCTTTTCGAATTTCGCCAACGGGCCGTTCACCGCGCCCGCGTTGGCCGCGCTCAAATACACGGACTTTTCGCGGCGCCGCATGATCATGGGCGGCATCACGCAGCAGGTCAGCAACAAGTGGCACTTCGCAGCGAATGTCTGGCGCACGCTGCAGGACGGCAAAACCGCCGCGCAGAACGGTTCGGCATGGCAGTACCAACTGGTCGCCGACTACAACCTGTCCCTGCGTACCGATATCTATCTGGAAGGCGATTATTCGCTGTACCGGGGCGACCTGATCGGAGCGCAGTTGCAGGGCGTCAACGGTATCGGCCTTGCGCAGAAGGGTAGCCAGATCGGTCTGATGGCCGGCATGCGGCATCAGTTCTGAACCCTTACCAACTCCAGCGCGCGCCCAGATTGCCCTCTACCGTGCTGCGGTGTTCGCCGTTCACGTTCATGGCGTAACTCGCGGTGGCGAATACGCTGCCGCGCGCGCTCAAATGCGCGACCAGGCCGATGCCGAACTGGGCGGCCGTGGCGGCGACATCGGTGGGAATCACGGTTGTGCCGGCGAAGGTCGCGCTATCGGTGCCATTGAAATAGCGCCACAGATTCGCGCGCAGATAGGGTTGCCATTGCGCACCCGCGCCTTCGAAGCTGCCTTGCAGGCGTAGGCCGAGCCGACCGACGAGGCCGTTTGCCGCGTGAAACGATACGTTCGAAATGCTGTCGTTGAGATCGTTGATCGATGCGTGCTGCCAGATCAGTTGTGCTTGCGGTTCGAGACTGAGATTGGCGCGCAGTGGAATCGGCAAGCCGCCTTCCAGCGAGGTCGTCACGGCATGCCCATGCGTGCTCGCACCGATGCCCTGATTCGACGATGGATCGAGCGTGAGAGAGCTACCCATCACGACCGCATCGGTGTACCAGCCGCCCGGACCGATGTGCGTCCAGTAGGCGCCTGCGCTGTAGGCATTGATCGACAGCCGCCCGGCCGACAGATCGGGGAAACCGAGCGCGAAACCGTTCACGTCGCCTTGCGCGCGGGCAAAGCCGATGAAGAAGCCGTAGTGATTGCGATGGCCGCTTGCGCTGCGATCCGCGTAGATATCCTGGCCCACTTGCACGCCGGCCATCGTGCCGCTGAATTCGGGGTTGGCGGCGCCACTGTTGCTCTGTGAGGTGTGCTCGCCCCAGACACGCGACCATGCGGCGGCGAGCGGGCCGCTTTCGTTCAACAGCAACTGATCGCCCTGGCGGTCATGGAAGGTACCCGCCCGGACGAGACGGACTTGCTGCGGCTCATTGATAATTTTGTATGGTTACCGGGACACTCACCTCTACGAGCAGAACCATGAGTGCAACCTGCGATTTCCGACCGAAGTAATGCACCAGATGGCCGAGTTCACCAAGCTATTTGCGCGCGCCTGGTCGCTGGAGCCACGCGTTTACGCCACCGCGGTGGGTCGCGGTGGCGTACGCTCTAGAGTGAAAGACTAGCCGTCCTGCTGGCACGGGTTACCCGTTGGTGTTCAGCGCTCGCTCGGCCTGATGGCAGGGTCGTTTTCCACCACTTCATGGGTCGCAGACCAGTACGGCTGCCGGTTATAGTAGCTGTACGTTGACTCTCCCCACTTCGCATCCGCCATCGTCGGCCAGTGGTCCTTGTCGAAACCCGGGTCGTCCTTGAGGCGCTGTGCGGCAATGTCGACGACGAAGCACTTCTCGTCCGTGTCGAGAGTTAATGCACTCCACGGGATGGCGTGCAGGTTAGAACCCATTCCGAGGAAACCGCCCTCAGAAAGCACGGCATAGGCGATGCGTCCATTCCGGACGTCCAGCATGATGTCTGAAATCTTCCCCACGTGTTCGCCGTCAGAAGACATGACCTTGTTCCCATCGAGCGTTGCTGCGGCCATGACATCCGGCCCCGGCCCTTCGCCCATACCACCGCCGACGATGCCGGCTCCGAGTTGGGTGCCACCTTGCGGGTTGATTGAGCCCATGATTTACCCCCTTCGAAAAAGGTACTGCAGTGGCGCGCAAGCGGTGTTCCCGAGCCGGCGGCGGCAGAAGTGGGGTCATTGCGAGAGTTTCGAGGGGGCGGCGTTGCTATCGCCATCAATGGGTTGCCCCCAGGTGAAGAGGACACCCCACTTCAATCCCGATGCTGGGGGCAACTTACTTGTCAGCGTTTTTTGTTGAGCGCAACCTGCGACAGTCTGTCGTTCAGATGCTTCCCGTTCAGGAGGTGACCATGCACGGCGTCGTTGTTGACGTGCGTTTCGACAATACACATCTGTTTCTCAACCTGTCCGACGGTCAGGCCGTGCGATTCCCACTGAACTGGTTTCCTGTTCTGAAGGTGGCGACGGCAACGGAGCGCGAGCATTTTGCCATTTCGCTGGACCGACAGCAGCTGTTCTGGCCTGAAATCGATGAGGACCTGAACGTTGCCGCGCTGCTTTCATTCCTGTCCAATACGATAAGGCGCGAGCGCTTCTACACAAGCTTCCGGCTTCGGGCTCACAGACCGCTCGGTTGATGGACGGGGCAAAGCGTGTCGAGCGGGGGCTCTTTTCCACGGAACCGGAAAATCAATGCCTGAGCGTTTGCCCGATGACATCTCGTGCATCGCAATTGCGTCCGCACCCGTTCCTTAGTCTGCGAAAAAGCGACCCGCCGCCTCCGCGGTAGAGGGTCAAGCGACGACGCCGGTTCTTCGTCTGTTCTCTTACGCCATTCCCCGTTGGCGTCGGCCCAAGCCTCTGCGGCTCTCATCGCAGCATCCCCTCAGGGAGTCGGTGTTGCGTCCATGTGTCTGCACATAGAATCATCTGATAAAGGTCGGACGAGCTCGGCGTGCAAGCAGGCTACGAAATGTTCGTCTATGAATTCGAAGGGCTGGATTTTCCAGTCGATGCCGCAACGTCCGCTGCTTAGCAGTTACGCGGGCGCCGGCTTGAGCCGGGAGTCCGGCATTGACGCTGGTCTGTCCGATGAACAACTTCGGGCGAATTATGCACAGATTTGCGAACAGATTTTGTGGATAACTCGTGCTTCCCGCAACGCAAGTGGATAAGTCTTGACTCCCATGTGTACGGACCAATGGCCAACTCTGCCCAGAGCTTTCCTGTGGATTCTCGAATCACATTCGTTCTTGAATGCCGCTCGGCCGCGACCTATCTTTGTGATGATTCCGCTTTCAGGAGATAACCATGAACCGCGCTGCGGTGGACGTGCATTTCGACAGCATGCACCTGTTTCTCGACATGTCCGACGGTCCGGCTATTCAATTTCCACTGGACTGGTTTCCGGTGCTGCAAGCAGCGACGGCAGCCGAACGCGAACACTTTGCCATTTCCCTCGACCATGAGCAGATATTCTGGCCTGAAATAGATGAAGACGTGAACGTTCCCGCGTTGCTTTCATATCGGCCCGAGAACGCGGGTCGCTAGCGTTCGACGTTGTGGTTTCAGGTAGCCCGCAGTTGCGTTGTTGGTTGACTGCTCCCACATGAGTTGGTGGCGGGCGCCGCGTACTACGCTGAACCATGTCCAGTGAAGGTAGCTGTCCCGTGTTGAGCAGGAGCAGTTGTGGCTGCGGTCGTGTTGAATTCCACCATCCTGTGTCCAGCGTGCGGACACAGGAAAGACGAGACGATGTCTGTCAACGCCTGTGCGTGGTTTTACGAATGCGAGCACTGCAAGTCGGTTATCCGGCGGAAACGCGGGGACTGCCGCGTGTACTGCTCGTATGGCACCAACAGGTGCCTCCCGATGCAGCAGTCAGACTCATGCCGCTCGGGCTAGGTCAGATGAAGTGTGTTGCTGCGACTCGAGAGCGTCGAGTCGCGCTTGCGCAATCTCGTCCGGGTGTTCGCAGTGGTACGCGTTGAACAACTGTGAGCATAGCTGAGCAAGTGAAGCAAGGTCTACGGACTGGTCTGCATGCTCGACTTCGCGCGCGTTGAGTACGTCATCGAGAACCGGAGCGAGACGGCGCAGTCGCACAAACGTGCTGGCGTCTAGTTTCATGTTGAACCTCCTGTGGCCAGACTGTGCAGTTCACCGAGTCGGCCAGCACCAAGGCGATGCTCACCATCCGTATGCCTGGCTCGTTAAAAATGTCGTTTGCATGCAACGAGTTTCATGATGTCTCTACCCGGAAGGGGTAGCAATGCAGGACCGGCATAGGTCGGCACCCCCAGTCCACAAGGCAATGTCCTTATATTGACCTTTTAAACTGACCGTGTGCTGACCGGCAGATTACGATTCTGTCATCTGCGCCTCCGCGGTCACTCCTCGATGGGACGCGCGGCTACCCGCATCGCTGCGAAAAAGTGAATGGTTAGCCTTAGTTAGTGGCCAAGAGTGAGAGCTAGACCTGGCGGTGCGCGTATAGACCTAGACGGTAAAGCCGACAAACGGTTTTCCCATAGCAGGGCAAACCGTTCTCTACCGGAGCCTGCGTTGTTCGCGCGCGATGCTTACCCGTGCGAGCGCTCGTGATGGTGAAGCTGATGATGGGGAGGTTGATAATGGTGCCGCACAGAGGCGTGCCGGTCGTCGCGGTGCTCGCAACGCCAAGGGTTTGATGATGCGTGTCTGAGTTCAACGTTTAACTGCCAATAACGGTCCCACAGGGTTTGCCGGCGCAATTGAATGCCCATTGTACGGAATGTCACTAGCGGTTCGGGAAATCGCACCTGGGAACGCGACACGCTCGTAAGCCGTTGGCTCGCCAGCGCGCCATTCCGGGTTGCGGCCAGGTTGGACGTAGTGGGCGGTGGAACACCGGTGCTGGTCCATCGGCCCCGAGTTATAGCGTACTTCACGGATTGGGCTGCTCCCCGGGCAACTCAGCACCATGCGCACGAATCGCTGCAATCAACTCTGCGGCAGTAATCTCGTAGCGTATTTCGCGATGAATGCCAGGCTTCCGTTGGTCGACGTCGATGAGCAGGACGGCCTTGCCGTCTGCCGCTGCTTCCAAGCGCAAGACGCGCACGTCTTGGCCGGTCGTGTCGTCTCGCTCAGTCATCAGAATCATCGTGCCTGTCGCACCGTTGATACGCATGAAACATCTCCCATTGCTTGCATTTCATCGGGGTTCGATTGCCCGGCCGAACATTCGTCGCGGCGTCGGCTGCACCCACCGGCCAAGTTGAGCTACGACGCTGCCTGCTGCGGGACGTCACAATCAACGGGTGAACCGGTGACGAGCTGCATGCTACAGATGCGTCGCTGTCGAATTTTCGCCTGACGTGCGGGACATGAGGATGTCAAACGCTTCGCGCGCGTCTTTCAGTTCTTGCATCGAGACTTCGAACGCCACCAGCTCCAGCGTCGACGGCTGTCCGTCTCCATCCGAAGCAAAGCGCGGTTTAAGAGCGGTCAGCGCAGCTTGCACTGCGTGAGCCGCATTCACCACTCGTTCCAGCGCAAGTGCTTCATCAGTTGGCTTCCTTACTGTGAGCATATGGCTCCTTGCGACAAAATAGCGCTACCCAAGGCGCGATTCCGGCCGCGTGCACCTCCAGCGCCGAGAGAACGCATACATGATAAACACCCGGTAGTATTAGCACCGCTGTGGCTGGGCGCGGCCGCTCGGTCCGGGCGGAGCGAGCGGCGACGTCTAACGCAATCACACGGCACTTGTGTAAGCACGTATTGTTAGCTCCTGCTCTCAGGCGGGAACACGCGCCAGGTACCGTCATCGTGCCGGAAGAAAAAGAGTGCAACCGGGCCTTCGGGTCGCAGTGCCTCAACGCATACATAACGTCTCCCATTAGAGGCTGTGCGACCGAATCGGGTTACCCGAACTGGCGTCGCGGAAGTTGGCGTCAGCCATTTTTCAACCAGCAAATGCAAAGACTTTTCTGCGGTGGTCATCCGCTTCTCCTTCAACCTCGCTCCCGTTGGTTCGGTCGTGCCCCATTGGACTTGGCATGACGAAGTTTCGGCCACAAGGAGTCTGGTCAAATCGCATGATTGACAGTGGAAGCAACGCAACGAAGCAACGGTCGCTACCCGCGCAACCATGCCTGCAAATTTTTAGCTCAGGCCACTGCTCCATGACGCCGTCCGAGGCGCGCTGGACGCCGCCGTGCTCCAGAAGGCCGCGCGCAAAAAAAAGCGAGCAGGGGCTCGCTTGAAGAATTAGACGACGGTGGCCGACGTCAAAAACGCTGTTACTCCTCAGCGGCGGCGACTGGTACAACGGCCTGTCGAGTCCGCTTGGCCGAGGCCGACGACGCAGCGCTAACATTGCTTTCGGCAATCTCAACCGCTTGCTTCGTAGCGTTTTTGGCAGCTTCATACGTCGTGCTGGCCGTTTCGCTGGCCGTCGTGATGAATGTCTTCCATGCTGCCACGGCGGTTTCGCTTCCGGCCGGTGCGTACTTCGCGAACTTGTCGACGAACTCTTGCGTCTCGCGATAGTACTGCTGGAACTGCGCTTCAGCCGCCGCCGCGAATTCACCTTGCGTGCTGGAGATGATTTCGTACACGTTACGGCCGTACGACTGCGCTTTATCTGTCACGGACTGCGTATAGCTGGCCTGCAGAGCGAACAAGTCCTGTGGGTCTTTAACCGAAAGCGCCTTGGCCGTGATTTCCTGATTTTCGGTGAGCGTCGATTTGACCGCTTGCAGGTTCAGCTCAACCAGCTTTTCAATGCCACCGAAAAACTTGCTCAGGAGTCCGGATATTGTTTCGAAAACGACCTTCTGCGCCGCGAAAAGTTGTTCAGGGGCGAGACTGCTCATCACTAACTCCATAAGGGTGGACGTGGCAAGTCTTCGGAACACCGCCGAACGGCATTACAAACGACGAGCCACGGAGTAGGAAAGTTGGTGCGATGCAACATGACTCATTTTAGGACTGGGTGTGCGAATGTCAATCGTTTGCTGCGTTGCGGTGACGCGCGGCGTGTACCGGAGACGCTGAATGCCCCGTTGGTATTGGCGCACAACGGTGAGCCAGGGAAAACCCGGCCAACCCTTGGAGCCTTGCCTGGAGGTAATACATGAACATTTACCTAGGTGTGTGCAACGCCGCAAAAAAGGGTTGCAGTCAGCCGGCCGAAGCCGTTATGGAGTGCTGTCTAACTCGAAGCGCAAAGTCGTTGGCGGCGCGTGCGTCTAGGTGTGAGTGAAGACGACGTGCAATATTGGCGACGCGGAATCACTGTTCCGCCGCTGAACGCCTGTACGCGTCTCGCCGCCGTTCTCAATCTCGACGGTTACTGGCTTTGCAACAGGGCAGACCCATGTCGCCTAGTCCGCTCTTCGTGGGAATCTTTGGCTCACGAGTTGGTACCCTGTGAGTCCAGATGCGTCCTGGTGCTCGCACCTCGGTCGGCGTGGCGCCCGCGACGATTCATCTGCGGTCTTTCACGCGAACATAGATGGCAGGGGAGTCCAGGTCGCCAGTGAGTTTGGTGCTCCACTGCTTCGTAGCGTTCATCGGAAAGTCCTCCGATATTGGGGACGATTGTTGCCAACCCCAGAGTGGCGCTCGCCGATGCAATCTCCCCTCGACCAGCGTTCATTCGTAGCCATGACGCGCGAACCAGTTGTCTTCCGTGTCGGCACGAGCATGTCGAAGGCAGAGCATGAAGGAGTCCGCCGTGCAGATTCTGGTTGCATCCGACCGCGGCCCCGCCCATCTGGATTTTAGGGATATGCTGCGTCTAAATGACATCGCGACTCGTGTCTTTAACCTCTTCACTTGAAGTGAACTTCGTCGGACACGTTAGCCCCAGTTCTTACGGGACTCTTTTATTGGGACGGCCCGCTCGACGCAAGCGTCTCGGATGCCTGGTAACCCGATGGATTGGCAACGAGAGACAGCGCATTGATATGCATTGGATTAGCTCATGCAAAATGTTCTCGGAGCAGAGAGAGGCAATCTCGTGTAGCGTTGACTGCGCCCCGTCGGCATACAATGTCCGCCGAGTGTTCACTTCCTAATGAGGACGCGATGGCCGACAACATTGAGTCGAAGGTCATGCAGGGCGGCGAAGCTGCCGGACAATTTGATGCCGCGTGCAATCACGTTCGGCAACTGATGGGCGCGCGCTGCGCTGCCGTCATCGTTCTCGACAGCGACGCCGGCTCGGGATACTCCGTTGTGGGACCACTGGACGCACAGGTTTTGCTGCCTGACATTCTGCAACAGCTAGCGGTCACCCTCCGGAGACAACTCACGAAGAACTTGCAGTGAGAGCTATGAGCAAGAAGACCTATCGGGAGCTCTCGGCCGACCTGGCTGAGCTTGAGAAGCGCATTGAAAGCGCACGGCGTATCGAACGCGATGCCGCCATCCAGGAAATTCGCACATTGATGCGCGAATATGGTATCGCGCCGAGTGAGTTGGTTGGCCGGAAGCGTGGACGGCCTCCCGTCCCACCGCGATACAGGAACCCAGAAACCGGGCAAACCTGGACCGGATGGGGCACACGCCCCAAATGGCTGGATGGTAAGGACTCTCGGGAATTCCTTATCGTCAGGCCATGGTCTACAAGCACTCTGACGCAAACGCCCGAGTCAACGGATGGAACCCACGCTTACAACAAACGTCGCGACGTCACCGCGACTTAGACAACCAACTGCATCACGACGTGAGACGATGGCTCGAATTTCCGCAACCTCAGCTAAACGTGGCCATCGATTCTTCAATGCGCCCGAAGCCGCGGTTCTGACGACCGAAGAGCGTCTCAGGGTCGGCACGGTCCTCTACCGGTGTTTCGCTGAGTTCGCGGAATGTCGTGACAAGGCTATGCCATGAAGCGGCCCACCTTATCTCCCTTAAGCGGACACCAGTGGTGTCGGTAATTCGCAAGACACCAGTGTCAGGGAAGAATGTGAGCGTGACGGCTATGCCGTCAATGACGCAGGTTGCAGTGCACGATTTCGTTGCCAGCACGTTTGTCTCCAGTGAGATGTAGTCTGAGCGCCACTCGAGTGACGGGCTGTCACAACGACGCAATGAGTATGCCCGGCAATCACCGCTCGCTCGTCTCGCTTGTGACACAAAGGCTTCATTGCGCTGCACCGGCGGGACCCGGTAAGCGGAGGGTGGAAAGGATGCCGCAGTGTTGGGCCCCGGCTAACACCATGAATCATGGTTGCAGACGCGAAGCCAACACTTGCAAATAGCCTGTGTTGCCAGGCGTGCAAAACATCGATATCCGTTCGCCGCAGCGCAAATGTGGCAGAGCTGGTCACCGCTGCACAGCGTCTAGAGCCGCATTGAATGTTCGTTGAACTGCAACGCTGGAGACCTATAACAGAGTGTGATGTGCGGACCCGTCGCGGCCCCTCGACGGGAGGTCTGACTTTCACCCTGAAGATGACCGAGCACGACATGCTGGTCCGACATCGTTTTGTGCGAGCACGACGAAGCGTGGAGATGCTGAAATGGAACAAGACGATTTCAGTGCTTTCGAGCACCAAGGTTGGGAGAAGGTCGCGCAGCCCTACCATGCGTATTTCGGCAACTTGACCACACAATCCAATAGCGCCCTGCTCGATGCACTGGAAGTCCGCCCGGGGGGCCGTTTCCTGGACGTCGCATCGGGCCCTGGCTATCTCGCTGCCGCGGCCGCGCAACGCGGCGCCGATGCTGTTGGTGTCGATTTCGCGGAGGCGATGGTCAAACAGGCCGGGCGCATGTATCCCGGGCTCACGTTCCGTATTGGCAGCGCGGAAGACCTGCCTTTTCCCGACGAGAGTTTCGACGCCGTTGGCATCAGCTTCGGGATGTTGCACTTCGCCCATCCGGAGAATGCACTCACCGAGACGTTTCGGGTGCTCCGCCCCGGCGGCAGGATTGGCTTCACTGTGTGGGCGACACCGGACAAAGCCGTCGGATTCGCGATGGTGCTCAAGGCAATCGAGGCGCACGGTCGACTGGATGTTCCACTACCCCCTGGGCCGCCGTTCTTCCGGTTCAGCGACTTGCACGAATGTGAACGCGTATTGGTCGCAGCGGGATTTGACGAGCCCCACGTCCAGGAAATCAGCCAGACGTTGCGTATCTGCATGCCGGAAACGCCTTTCGACCTGCTGATGCGCGGCGGCGTGCGCATCGCCGCAATTTTGAAAGCTCAGTCGCCGGAGGCCTTGGCTTTGATTCAAAAATCGGTGTCCGAAGACGCGGCCGCGTATCAAAGCGACGGAGAGATTCGAGTACCGATGCCGTGTGTGCTCGCCTCAGCGAGGAAGCCCTGAACAGTCGTTGGTGGGTAGCGAAATCCGGGTTATGTGGGCCGGTGCAAAAAAGGAGAAACTTTCGTTAGAGAGGAGGACCCTTAGCGGAGCTCGTACGTGGTTATCCGCCGGAAGTCGGGTCAACGGCGAGCCTGGTAAATTATGGCCATGGGCTCGAAGGAGGGCACTGTAGAGGCAGCCAACTTGGAATACGTTTGCCTGGTCGCACCGGCACCTTAGAAGGCAGGGGACACAGTCCTGAACGTCTTGCAAAGAGTCGTCACGTTGGTGTCTTGTAATCCCCTCATCGCCGGACTATAACAAATCTTGCAACTCAGTCTTAATGCGGTTGCAGACTCATAAAGTCACCACGGGCAGACTTCAGTGCGACGCTTCAGCACCTATCTGCCAGCACTAAACCGCCAAGCAATGGCTTAGTGACGCAGTCCTCCCTCCTATAACGTTGGTCCTGGTTGCGGCAATCGCGCTTTGAATCAAAGACATTGCTCCGCGTTCTCGACCAACCAACCGACTCGATAGATTTCTCCCCGTCTCAATGAGGACGGAGGGCGCAACTCGCTTTTCGGATTGGCGGATGTGCCGCCGCAAGTATCCCCGAAACACTGCGGAGGAATACTTGGTCGCAATCAAGGGGTGAACATGAAAATGCGTCTGATAGCAGGAGTCGGCAGGAATTGGTTGCAGCAATGCGCGCAGCGCAGTATCGCGTCGGCGACGGCAGGAACGCCGAGCAGAACCTCGACCGTTTCCTCGCGCGTTGCCCGTGAGTTGAGACCGTACCAACTGCAAACACGTCGGCTCCGTTCGCGTGAGCCATTGCCTTGCGCGGCTTCCGCTAGGGAAAAGGCAGGCTAGGCCACCTGCCTTTTCTTCGATAGCCACGCGACTCGGTCCCACTCGTCAACAGAGCATTGCGGGCATTGACAATCGCGATGTTGGTTACATCTGCATTAGCGGGATGCGGGGGTGGCGAGAGTGCCGGTGCGGCCGGCTCCGCAACGACCCATGATTCGGTTTCGTCGACATCGGCAAACGGCGGATAGGACGCCTAAGGCAGCCGACGCCGCACTGACCGCGACGTTTGTGTCGTCACACGCAGTTAACAACGTATTGAATGGAGGCACCAAAATGATTGCAACTTCTCTTGTCTCTTCGCGCCGCGGCTTCCTGCAGCCAAAACATCGGTCAACTTATCGCAATGTATTGCGCTCCATCCTGCTGTCCGCAACGTTGGGGTTAAGTGCCTTGTCGGTCGGCCAATCCTCAAGGGCGCAGGAACTGTTCGTTGGCGACGTCGGGGACAGCTCAGTCAAGCATTTCGATGCCTCGAGCGGGACATATCTTGGCGCCTTCATTGCGCCGAAGACTGCCGGGCTGAAGGGACCCATGGGGATGATTTTTACGGGTGGGCAACTTGTGGTTGTCAACCAGAACCTGGGCACCGGCAAAAGCGGCGAGGTTCTGCAGTTCGACAGTGCGACTGGCACTTTTGTCGGCAAACTTGTCGCCTCGAGCGACCGAAACGCACCCTTTGCGCCGCGCGGCATCGTTCGCGGAGGGCGGGACAACGGCTTCTACGTGGCCGATATCGGTGACCAGGCTGGCAAGTGTGCCAACCAAGGCAACGTCAAAGAATATGACGCTGCGGGCGCCTTTCTAGGCAATCTGGACCGAAGTGCGTTTACCAACGAGTTCCATCCGCGCGGCGTGGTGTTTGGGCCGGACGGTCTTCTGTATGTCTCGGCACTGGGTTGCCTCGACCCGAAGGACCCGCTCTACAAACCGCTCATAGGATACATCTTGCGCTTCGATGCCCGCACCAAGGCATTTGTTGACATGTTCGCATCTAACACCAGTGTCCCGGACTTGCACCGCCCTGAGGGCCTGGTCTTCGACAGCGCAGGCAACCTGTGGGTTACGAGCTTCCGCGCAGCTTCCAGCGATAGCGATAAAATCCTCAAACTTGATGGCCGGACCGGCGTCCTTCTCGACGAGCTCATTTTATCGGCGCCGGGTGCCGCCAGGGCCTTCGCACAGGCAATCATTTTCGGGCCGGGGGCAATCTGTTCATCCCCATCACTGGCGGCGATGCCACGACAGCCGGTCAGGTGCGGCGTTGCAGCCCCACGACCAAGCTATGTGACGTCATCGTGCCGGCCAACTCCTCTGGTGGCGCACTTCAGCAACCGTTTTACTTAATCTTCAGGAACACCAATCCCGCGACACTTAACTACGAAGACTAGAAACTGCGTGAGGTATGGGCAGGGTTGGCCTGGCAGCTTGCCAGGCCTTGCGCCAGGCAGGTCAAAATGCGCTGGTAGCTGCAGCCAGGAGTGCAGCGCGCGAGGGTCCTCGGCGTTACAGCAGTACGGACGCCGGGAATGACCCCTCCTCCTGTTGCTTCAACTTCCTGCTGCTTCAATTGCAACCAACGATACGGTTCAAAACAACGCGGGGGAAGGCGGCGTAGATGGGCTCTATGACTTGTCGTTCCATGGAAACAAGTTTAGGAGTGGAAACGAAAATCTGATTGAGCGAAACGAGGGGCGTTCGGGGGGCAGTTCGGTGGATTGCGCGGAGGTTAGGTGCCAGCGGGTCGCTTCGGGCGACCAGAAGAAATGACACGCGCGGTCGTGTGCCTGGCGTCGGATGAGTCGGCGCGGACGGTAGCGATGCTGTCCGGGCTGAGCGTCATCGAAAATGGACGATGCCCGGCGAACCGGGCATCGTATGCTGCAGTGACGCGGATTTTCTCTTAAACCGGCGTGATGTTTGCGGCCTGCTTACCTTTCGGGCCCATCTTCACGTCGAAGCTGACCTTCTGGTTTTCCTGCAATGACTTGAAGCCCGCTGCCCTGATTTCCGAGAAGTGGGCGAACAAGTCCGCACCGCCATCGTCCGGCGTGATAAAGCCGAAGCCTTTCGCGTCGTTGAACCACTTTACTGTACCTGTTTCCATCATTCAATCCAACAAAGTGTAAAGAGCGCACCGAATTCCGTACGCCTGAATCTTGTACATATTGCAACAGCGGAAGTTACTGCCCGGCGCTCAACCACAGTGCTGAAACCGCTATCCAAGACTCCGACACCGAAGTTGTAGCCGATTGCGCAGTACGGGTCAATTCGGGAGGCGGTCTCAAATGTGAGGTGCATCACCTTATCTCGTATAAAGTATCGCCGTACACGAAAGGAAGCGCTACCAGCACGCTGGATGATTCAGGATTGCGTTCCCGTTGTTGGGTAAGCCGTGGGGGGTGTCCGGACGAAGTATGTTACTGCGACTCGAGGGCATCGAGTCGCGCTCGCGCAATCTCGCCCGGGTTTTCGCAGTGGTACGCGTCGAACAACTGTGAGCACAACTCAGCAAGTGAAGCGAGGTCCACGGCCTGGTCTGCGTGCTCGACCTCTCCTGCGTTGAGTACGTCATCGAGAACCGGAGCGAGACGGCGCAGTCGCACAAACATGGCGGCGTCTAGTTTCATGTTGGACCTCCTGTGGCCGGACGGCGGAGCACACCCTGAGTCGACCGGCCCCAAAGCGATGTTTCTCCTTCATTTGCCTGGCTCGTTGAATATGCCGGTTGTCGCTGCAACGAATTTCATGATGTCTTTCACCAGAATGCGGGCACACGATGCAGGACCGGCATGGGCCGGCACCGCGCTAGTCCGCATGACCGTGTCCCAATCCTACGCTCTATCAGCTTTCCTGGCGCTAACACGCCGGTTATGGTTCCTGTTGCCTGGCGCGCCGATGTGAACTGGCCTCAGCCAACGCCCTCGCACGCACACTTCTAGTGCAGTCGAGAGCCTGTTTCGGAACCGGGCAGGAGGTAGATTTCCGCCGACGAGCGGCGCGTCTCGTCGCGACGGATGTCTTTCGGCGAGGCCGACTCAGCAGCGGCTTCCTCCGTTGCCAGGCGCATCGTGTTGCGGGTGACGACCGCGCGGAGCGTCCTGCATTCATGGGCACGCTTGATATCGGACAGCAATCGTACGAGATGTCGCGTCGTGGTTCTCATCTCTTCCCCCTGCCGCAGTGCACAACAGACTTGAGAAACTACTTGAACCTTAGACTGTGAAGGGCTGCCTCGCAAGGAGATGGACGATTTCACCGCACACGTTCATGAAAATAGCAACAGCACGGCAACACCCATAGCCGGACGGGGGCAATCCACTGGCAGAGGTCACATTTTGGCTTCATCGGGATGTGGCCGACCCATCAGGTAAAGGACGAGCCGGGCTCGCCGCCTGTCCGAAAACGAACGCGAGTCGGTTCGCCGCAATCCCGCCTGGACAAAACCGAGTGATGCCAGCTTCGGCCGTGAAAGCCGCTTGAATGTTGCATTGCACACATAGATAATTGTTAAATCGCGGCAGGAGGGTATACGCTTAAGTACCTTCCCCGCGAGAAGCTCATGGACGTATCTCCTCTCCTGGACTGCAACGGATTGCTTACCACATGGCGTCACCTGACCACAGCGGTGGAAGCTGACTGGCAGGAGTGGTATGAGCTGGACGAGCGCGGTGAAGTGGTGACGGATTCGCGCCCATCGGCGCGGCGCCAGATTGCGCTCACGGACATCTACTGTCAGCTCACGGAGCAGATTGGACATCTTGCGGCCATGTCGGTGACCGTTACGACCCTGTCATTTGGCATCAGGGTCCCCGATGTGGTCTGGATGCCGTGCGAAAGATGGGAAAGTTTCGACCGCGACGAGCCGGTGCCATTCGTGCCCGACCTGTGCGTTGAGGTCCTTCTTGATAGCGATAGGGCGCAAGATATCGGCCGGAGGGTCAATGCCTATCTGGAAGGTGGCGCCCGCGAAGTCATGGTCGTTGGCCAGCACGGACAGGTTGAAATCTGGGGAACGACGGGTCGACGCCGAGCTTCAATCTTCGGCGTGACACTATTGCTTGACCCCATGTATTTCGAAGAAATTGACGTGCCCTCCGTTCTCAGCGTTCGTTGTTGAGAACGTATCATTCTCATGAGGTCCACAGACGGCGAACGTCACCAGCATTTCGACACGGCGACTCGTTCGCTTATATACCGCGCAACCATCATTCGACAAAGCCCTGGAGCGGGACGTGAAATTAGCTGCTGGTCGAACCAGCGAACGGACTGTTTCATTCCAACGCTGGCGCGTGCCTTCTTTCCGGCATTCATTCTTGAACGCCGCTCTGCCGCGGCCTATCTTTAAGTTGATTCACTTCAGGAGATGACCATGAACCGCGCTGCGGTGAACGTGCATTTTGACCGCGTGCACATGTTTCTCGATATGTCCGACGGTCCCGCCGTTCAATTTCCACTGGACTGGTTTCCCGTGTTGCAGGCCGCCACGGCAGCCGAGCGCGAACACTTTGCCATCTCCCTGGACCATGAGCAGATAATCTGGCCTGAAATAGATGAAGACGTGAACGTTCCAGCGTTGCTTTCATATCGGCCCGAGAACGCGGGTCGCTAGTGTTTCGCTGTTGAGCGTATTCTGCCTGGACCAGCAGCGTACGCGTGAGCGTTCCGATATCACGGCTGTGGGGCGATTCGTCACACCCCACATACACACGCGGCTCGGGCGTCAATGCCGCGAGTCAAAGGCTCTTCCGGCCTGCCTCCTTGCGCATTCCAGGCCCCAGGTAAACAACTGGATACGACTGGCAGGTGGTGAGGGCGTTTCTGCCCGTTCAGGCCGACGCCCCCAAGTTCAGCCGATTTTTCGTAGCCCTGAACTCGTGACCAAAGGCCCGCCAATCTTAGACAATGCCCCGTAACTTGCCATCGGCACGATTCGCCAGGATGTACTGCAGCTTGTCGAGCGATAGTGGCTTGGTCAGATGGAAATCAAAGCCGGCCGCCAGTGCCCTCGACTTGTCTGATTCGGATGCATAGCCCGTGAGCGCTACCAGTATGACGTCGTCGAATCTGCGATTCAGGCGAACAGTTCGCGCAACTTCGAAGCCGTCAATTTCCGGCATCCCCACGTCGATGATGGCAACCTCAGGGTGCTTTTCAGACATCAGCCGTATGGCATCGCGCCCGTTGTCCGACGTTGTTACTTCATGACCTTCAAGCTCGAGCAAAACGCTCAGCGCCTTGAGCGCATCCTGATTGTCGTCAACGAGCAGGAGACGTGCCGGCTCGGGAGCTGCAGCGGTCGCGCTGGGGGCGCCTGCGTCTGTATCTGCTGTCGTCCGGGCTATCGGCAAACGGAGTGTCACAACCGTGCCTTTGCCCGAGCCTTCACTCTGGATTGAGATTGTTCCATGGTGAAGCTCGACCATCCGCTTTGCCACCGCGAGTCCGATTCCCAGGCCGCCTTCGGAACGCGCCTGGCCAAGGGCAGACTGCGCGAATAACTCAAAGACGTGCGGCTGGACCGCGCTATCGATGCCCATGCCGTTGTCAGTGACGTCAATAACAATCAGCCCGGGTGCTTCTTCGCGCGAGTTGTTTGGCTCGACGCGGACGTTGAGCTCGATGGTGCCTCCGACAGGTGTGTATTTCGCCGCGTTCGAAAGGAGGTTGCCCAGCACCTGGCTCAAGCGGACATGGTCAGCACGCACGGGGACGGGCTCGTCCAGCCCAGAGATTTTGAGTGTGTGCCTGCGGGATACGATGTGATGTCTGATGGCTGTCACGGCATCAAACGTAATGTCGCTGAGTGACGTGTCGCTGTGCTTGATAGCAAGCTTGCCATGTTTCAAACGGGCGGCGTCGAGCAGGTCATCGACCAGCGTGCGCAGATGCCTCATCTGGCGTTGCGCGATAGTCAGCACTTCGACGGCTCTTTCGTCTTCGGCGCAAAGTCGTTTTGCTGCACTTATGGCGCCATCGATTGGCGTCATCGGATTTCGCAACTCGTGACTCAGCATGGCGATGAATTCGTTATGCCGCCGGTCGCTCTCTTCACCGCTGTCGCGCGCATTGACGATGGTCAACGCCGAGCCGGCGAAAACGGCGAGGTTTGAGAGCAGTCTGACGTCTTCAAGGTCAAATCTGCAATCCTCTGTGTGTGACATCACCCATATCGCTCCTAGCTCTGCATTCTCAGCCGTGATTGGAACGACTATTCCTTCCGGAAGGTCGACTCCCGGAAACGCAAGACAAGGGAACCGAGCCTGAGGGTTGACGAATAGTTGCGGTGTCTCCGCTTCCAGGGTTACCGCGCACGGGCACTCGTCCCATGCGGTCGTATGGCCGCGCAGGCCAGCGCAGAGCCCGGCAACTGCGAGCCACCTGAAGACCCGATTGTCGTCAGGTCCTTCGACAAGACTGATGCCAGCGCTGCCAGCATGGCAAAGTGTCAGAGCCGTATCCGCGATGGCCTGGAGGAATTCGGAGCGCGGGCCGGCCTGAGCTCGAGCGAGTGCCACAAGCGCCCGGTTCTCGGCCGCATAATCTGCGGCGCGGACCGGCCTGCGGGCGAGCTCATCCGTTTGACTGGGCGCGCGATTGCTTTCCATGGCTGACAGAGCGACTGGAGAAATAGAGAAAGTTCGAAGGTCGGGATGCCGGGATGCTGCCAGCTCGACAGACGGGCGCCAGAGCGACGTTCTTCACGGCGGCGAATTTCACATTACGGGAGGGGCGGCGCAAGTCAACGAGGGTTCGTACCTGCTTGCCTGCTGGCAAAGGTGGGCTCAGGCCACAAAGGGCAGCGACTTGAAATTGTTTATGGCGTCGCGATGGTCGCCTGCATAAGAGGTTGCTTTGCGGCCAACTTCTGTCTGTTGGCAGTCGGCGGAAATACGCACCAACTGCCGTCATCGTGCCTGAAGAAGAACAATGCGCGCGCTCCGGCTGGTGACGACGTCTCAACGCACACGTAGCGTCGCCCATTCCATCCAGTGCTACTGAATCTGGTCACATGAACAGGTGTCGCGGGAGCCGGTGCGAGCCACTTTTCGACCTGACAACGCAGGGACTGCCCGCTCGTGTTTTTCATGTTCCGCTCCAGCAGTTTTCCCGTTCAGGTAACGGGACGGCTTCGCACCATTCACCTCCTTAACGCCGCAGACACCCACAGTGTTGACCAAGGGGTTGTGAGTTCTGAAACCGAATATTTGTAAGCGCGAATTAACGCACACCACAATGAGCCGGCGCGTAGGGCTAGATCATGCAGGAACTAATACGTCGCGCGGCTTGGCAACGTTGAACGGC